>DMNR01000012.1 GCA_003452655.1 Actinomycetota bacterium
TATGACAGCCTGCGATGCGATCACCGTCGCCAGCGTTGCCAGGATGATCACTGGCAATTGGATTGCCGAGGGAACGAGTAGATAGAACGGATTGCTGGATGCCTGCGGATCACGAACCACGAGAGCAGCTTGGCCGAAGTAGTTCAGGTACAACGCAGGCACAGCGATGACAAACCACGAGAACCGAATCGGGCCACGGCCGAACTGACCCATGTCTGCGTAGAGCGCCTCGGCACCCGTGACACAGAGGACCACTGAGCCCAGCGCCAGGAACGCCAGCATCGGCTCGCCGCTGAAGAAACTCACCGCATACATCGGATTGACGGCCGCGATGATCTCCGGTGTTTGCACGAGGCTCGCCAGCCCGAGCACGGCGATCGTGATGAACCAAACGAACATGACAGGCCCGAAAGCAGTGCCCATCTTCCCCGTACCGTGGCGCTGCACCATGAATAGCACGACCAAGATCGCCACGGCGATCGGCACAATCCAGGGAGTCAGCCCGGGATCAACCAGTTCCAGCCCCTCCACTGCCGACAGAACCGACACGGCAGGGGTGATCATTCCGTCCCCATAGAAAAGCGCGGCCCCCAGGATTCCCAGGCCCATGATGAGTTTGCGGCGATGCTTCACCTTCGAAACTGCCAGTGAGGCGAGCGCCATGATGCCGCCTTCGCCGTCATTGTCAGCGCGCATCACGATCAGGACGTACTTGATCGAAACGATCAGGGTAAGAGTCCAGAACACCATCGAGGCAGCGCCGTAAACACGGTGCTCCACGGCCGGAATGTCGTGTACCCCGTCGAAGATTTCTTGGAATGCGTAGAGCGGACTGGTGCCGATATCACCGAACACAACGCCGAGCGCACCGAGTGCCAGTATTGCCTTGCGATTTGAGCGTGGAACTTCCGCGCTCGTCGCGACATCCGTTGGTGCGCCCACAGCGGCAAAAGCTATCGCGCAACAGGCCCACGTTGCTGACTACGGAACGTTCGCAACTTTGTGTTCACGGTCTGGTCGCCCGGCACTTCCTGCCGCCCAGACCCCTAGTCGACGCCTTCGAGCGTCTCGGCGAGCTCCATCCACGCGACTTCAGCCTCGTTCTTGCGCTCCTGACTCTCATTGAGAGCAGCATTGAGCTCCGCGCACTTCTCGTAGTCGGTGGCATGGGCAGCGAGTTGTTCATGCAGGTTCTGCTCTTCCTTGTCGCAGGCGGCAATCGTTCGCTCGAGGCGGGAGAGCTGCTTCTTCGCCGCTCGCGCTTGGGTGGCATCCAGCACTTGTGTCGCGACGCCCACACCCGACAACGAATCATCAGGAGTCGACGAATCGTCAGCCATCAGCGGGACATGATCAGTCTCCTGGCGGATCTTCAGATACTCAACGATGCCGCCGGGCAGATGTCGAACCTTCCCGTCGCCCAACAATCCGAACACCAGATCTGTGACCCGCTCGCAGAAGTAGCGGTCGTGGGAGACCACGATCAGCGTGCCGCCGAAGGAATCCAACAGATCCTCAAGCGCCGTCAGCGTCTCCACGTCGAAGTCATTTGTCGGTTCGTCAAGCACCAGAACGTTCGGGCCATCCATCAGCAAGCGGGCGAGTTGGAGGCGCCGACGCTGCCCCCCGGACAGTTCGGCGACGCGTGTCCACTGACCGTCGGAGTCGAATCCAAGCCGTTCTGCCAGCTGCGAGGCAGTGAGTTCCTGCCCTTTGCCAAGTTCGACGCGGTTCGCCACCCGCTCGATCGCTTCAAGCACACGCCACGACGGGTCCAGCTCAGCCAGGTGCTGGGACAGGTACGCGGGCTTCACAGTCTTGCCCGCGACGACCTTTCCGGCATCCGGAACCAACTCGCCCAGCATGACCTTCAACAGAGTCGTCTTGCCAGCGCCGTTGACGCCAACGAGCGCGATTCGATCACCTGGGCCGACGTTCCACCAACAGCCTTGAAGGATCTGGCGCGGGCCAAGTTGAACTGACACGTCCTCTAGCTCATACACAACCTTGCCGAGTCGGGAGCCCGCAAAGGCCAACAGTTCAATCGAATCGCGAGGAGGCGGCTCGGTGGCAATCAACTCGTTGGCGGCATCGATCCGGAACTTGGGCTTAGTGGTTCGCGCGGGCGCTCCCCGGCGCAGCCAAGCGAGTTCCTTGCGAATGAGGTTGTTGCGTTTAGCCTGCTCCGTTGAGGCCTGGCGGGAACGCTCGGCCTTTGCCAAGACGAACGCTGAATAGCCACCGTCGTACTCCTCGACGCTGCCGTTGACTACTTCCCAGGTGCGATCACTGACCTCGTCGAGGAACCAACGGTCATGTGTCACGACCACGAGCGCGAGAGTCCGTTGCGACCTCAGGTAGGTCGCCAACCAGGCAACTGCCTCGATGTCGAGGTGGTTGGTCGGCTCGTCCAAGATCAGCACGTCGACATCGTCGAGAATCAGTGCGGCCAGTTCGACGCGTCGTCGCTCGCCTCCGGAGAGGTCGCCGAGGTGCCGATCGAGCCGCTGATCGTCGAAACCGCCAAGTAGCGCCGTCAAGCACTGCC
>DMNR01000056.1:0-3342 GCA_003452655.1 Actinomycetota bacterium
GAGGAGGTCGAGAGGCTTCGCCACAGTGCGACGAATGCTTTGCTGACACGGCGTGACTGTGTCGTCGTTGCAACGGTCAGCGCGATCTATGGACTCGGAACACCGCAGGAGTACATAGACCGAATGATTAGGGTGCGCGTCGGAGAGGAACACGACCGAGACTCGATATTGCGACGCCTCGTGCAGATTCAATACGCGAGAAATGACCTGGCATTCACTCGGGGCACCTTCCGCGTGCGCGGTGACACGTTGGAGATCTTTCCGGTTTATGAAGAACATCCAGTGCGGATCGAGTTCTTCGGCGACGAGGTGGAGCGATTGATGACGCTGCACCCGGTGACGGGTGAGATCCTCACGGAGGACAGCGAGCTGTATGTATTCCCGGCGACGCACTATGTGGCAGGTCCCGAACGAATGGAGCGCGCAATCGGTGACATCGAGGTTGAGTTGGCCGATCGCCTCACGGAGTTGGAGAAGCAAAATCATCTGCTTGAGGCCCAGCGGCTGCGGATGCGTACCGACTACGACATCGAGATGATGCAGCAGGTCGGTTTCTGCTCTGGAATCGAGAACTACTCCCGACACATCGATGGTCGGGAACCGGGTTCGGCGCCGAACTGTCTGTTGGACTATTTCCCCGAGGATTTTCTACTGGTCATTGACGAGTCGCATGTCACGGTTCCGCAGATCGGCGGGATGTACGAAGGCGACATGTCACGAAAGCGGATGTTGGTCGATCACGGTTTCCGGCTTCCGAGCGCCATGGATAACCGTCCACTGCGGTGGGAGGAATTCGTCGATCGAATTGGGCAGACGATCTATCTGTCGGCGACTCCTGGGCCCTACGAGTTGGCGAAGGTGCACAACGACGTTGTCGAACAGGTGATTCGACCCACCGGGTTGTTGGACCCGGAAGTGATCGTCAAACCCACCAAGGGCCAAATCGACGACTTGCTCGGGGAGATCCAACAACGCGTGGAGATCAACGAGCGCGTGCTGGTCACGACTTTGACCAAGAAGATGTCCGAAGACCTCACCGACTACCTGCTCGAGAACGGCGTGCGTGCTCGATATCTGCATTCAGAGGTTGACACATTGCGTCGGGTGGAACTCCTGCGCGAACTGCGGCAGGGAGCATACGACGTGCTGGTGGGCATTAACCTCTTGCGCGAAGGTCTCGATCTTCCGGAGGTCAGTCTGGTGGCGATTCTGGATGCCGACAAGGAGGGCTTCCTTCGAAGTGAGCGGAGTCTGGTCCAGACGATCGGGCGTGCCGCTCGAAACGTGTCGGGGCAGGTCCACATGTACGCAGACTCGATCACAGACTCCATGGCCAAGGCGATCGACGAGACAAACCGACGTCGTGCCAAGCAGATCGCCTACAACGAGGAACGCGGCGTGGATCCTCAGCCATTGCGGAAGAAGATCGCCGACATCACAGATCTCATCACGCGAGAGGATGCCGATACCGAGGAGTTGCTAGGCGGCTCGGCGCGCAGTCGCTCGCGAGGTCGCGCGGCCGGATCTGACATGAGATCACGGGCGAAGTCGTCGGGGGATTCGCTGCCCGTTGACAGTGATGGCTTGCCCGCCAAGGATCTCGTCGATCTGATCACGCGGCTCACCGAACAAATGCACACGGCGGCGGCGGAACTCCAATTTGAACTCGCTGCCCGGTACCGTGACGAGATCTCAGATCTCAAGAAGGAGCTACGGCAGATGCGCGAAGCAGGTCACGGGTGAGCGTTCCCGATTGGGTGTGGCTCGTGACCATCGCTGGATTCGCGATCGTCATCGTTGCGGACTTGCTATTAGTGGACTCCAATCCACACGTCTTCGGTGTCAAGGAAGCGACGCGTTGGGTCATCATCTACATGAGCGCGGCCGTCATCTTCGGCATTGGGTTGTATTTCTGGCAAGGCGCGACGTACGCCGGTCAGTACTTTGCCGGATACATCACCGAATACTCGCTCAGTGTCGACAACCTCTTTGTCTTCGTGGTCTTGATGGGCTCGTTCGCTGTCCCAACCGAACTTCAGCATCGAGTGTTGCTGATAGGTGTCGTCATCGCGTTGGTGCTTCGGACGATTCTCATCATTCTGGGTGCTGCGATCATTGCGAAGTTCCTCTGGGTCTTCTTCATTTTCGGCGCATTTCTCATCTGGACGGCGTGGAAAGTCTGGGGGTCCGGCGAGGAGGAGACTGACCCTGAGGGCAACAAGTTGGTGAAGTTCGTCGAACGGCGCCTGCCATCCACGCCTCACTGGCAGGGCTCGAAGCTCACGGTCAAGATTGACGGCAAGCGGGTCATCACCCCGATGTTGCTCACGGTCATTGCGATCGGATCGACTGACCTGTTGTTCGCGTTGGATTCGATTCCCGCCGTATTTGGACTTACCCAGGAGGCGTACATCGTCTTCGCGGTTAATGCTTTCGCATTGATGGGATTGCGCCAGCTCTACTTCCTGCTCAACGGCCTACTCGACAAGCTGATCTACCTCAACAAGGGCCTTGCGTTGATTCTGTTGTTCATCGGTGTGAAGCTGATCCTTGAGGCAGCACACTCGGTATTTGGGCTTGATGTTCCAATGATCAATGCGTTCGCATCGCTCGCCGTGATTGTGGTTATCCTCGCTATCACCGCAACGACATCGATTATTGCGGTCAATCGCAATCCGGACTTAGTTGATTCGCCGATGGCGAATAAGAAGGAGGATGAAGCCCAGTGACGGTGCCAATGTGGGTATGGGCAGCAACGATCCTTGGTGTCCTCCTCCTCATCGCTTTCGATTTCTTCACGGTTAGCCGCACTCCACATGAGGTCGGTATTGGTGAGGCAGCACGCTGGTCGATCTTCTACATAGCGCTCGCGGTGATATTCGGCATCGGCGTGTTCTACTTCATGGGCTCTCAGTCGGGGACTGAGTTCTTTACCGCCTACCTCGTGGAGAAGAGCCTGTCGGTCGACAACCTCTTCGTCTTCGCGATCATTCTGGCCCAGTTCGCGGTGCCCTCAATCTTGCAACAGCGGGTGCTGCTCATTGGCATCGTGCTGGCACTGATCTTTCGGGCGATCTTCATTGCGATCGGTGCCGCAGCGCTGTCGGCATTTGCCTTCACCTTCGTTCTGTTCGGAGCGCTGCTTATCTGGACCGGTATTCAGTTGGCTCGCCACCACAACGAAGACCCGAAACCTGCTGACAATTTCATGGTCAAGGTCATACGCCGCAAGTACGCGTTCACTGATGAGTACCACGGGACGGCCATGTTTATCCGCGAGGCCGGCAAGCGGGTAGCAACGCCGATGCTGCTTGTGATTATTGCGATCGGATCGACCGACCT
>DMNR01000056.1:3513-3689 GCA_003452655.1 Actinomycetota bacterium
ATCCCGGCAACTTTCGGGGTCACCCAAAACGCATACTTGGTCTTCACCGCAAATGCCTTCGCGTTGTTTGGGCTCCGCGCCCTCTACTTCCTTCTCAAGGGCCTGCTGGACAGGTTGATCTACCTGTCGCTCGGCCTGGCAGCGATCTTGGTGTTTATCGGAATCAAGCTGATCCT
>DMNR01000209.1:0-152 GCA_003452655.1 Actinomycetota bacterium
CCCAACAAGGTAGGGAGACGGTCGGCCAACCACTGTGCACCCGGACCCCAACTGCTGAGCTCCACCGTGCCGTTTGCCCGCTCGACCGCGATGCGCTCCAACCCTGGGCCTTCCGGCGTCAGCGTCGTTCGCCAGAGGGCTCCCCCGGGTTC
>DMNR01000209.1:360-5727 GCA_003452655.1 Actinomycetota bacterium
GGCGCGCGGTTCGCCAGCGACGTGCCACCTTCGGTTGACCCACACCTCAGCCAATCACGGCGCCCGCGAACCCCGTTGGACCCATGGCCAAAAGGCCCGAGCCACAGGCACACGAAGATCACCGACGAAACGTGAACAAGGACCTCCGGCAGTCTGGGCAGACGGGAATCGGCGGTGCTAACACCGACGTTGAGGCCTCCTGCACCTGTGACTGTTCCATCCCAAATGACCGCGCTGGGGAACTCGCCAGCATGACGACCGTGCCAACTACCAGCCCCATGACAATCGAAACGCCATAAAACAAGGATCGAGACATGATGTCGCCTCACCTTCGTGCAAGTGGCGCCTCCGAATGAGCCGCGCTGTGTAGGCATGAGTCGCCTGCGACCCGAAGCGCAAAGCTTTTCTTTGGAGTTTTTACAAGCACGAGGCTTGGGGTATCTGAACGTGCGGGTTTACAGGTCCCGCAGACGTCGAGCAAACGCCCACGTCACTGCCAACCCAATTCCATTAAGCGCCGCGTGCAACACGATCGGCGGAAGCAAGCTGCCGCTCAGACCTCGCAATACGCAGAAACCGACACCAGCCGCACCCGTGCCCAGGACGGTGAGAACCACGCTCGTTGCTTTGGCGCGCCATCCGTCGCCGAGCATTCCGGCAGCAGTTTCGTTGTTTTCGTGGAATTCGAATGCCGGCAGGACGTGCCAGAAGCCGAACACCACGGAACTGACCACCACACCCCACGTCCAACCCCAACCATCAGCCACGACGGCAAGTAGCACGGATCGAAATGCGGTCTCCTCCAGCAGTGCAGTCCCGAACGGGATTCGGATCGTGGACTCGTACAACACACTGGTCCAGCCTTGCTCGGCCGCACGTTTGTCACTGAACCCCTTGCGAGTCAGCGGAAGGCTCGCGGCGATCGCGTAGAACAGCGCGACGGCAGCAAAGACCGCTGCTGACCAGTAGACACCGGCCAACCACGTGTCGCGCGCGAGGCCCAATTCTTCCCACGAGATTCCCGAGACCCGGGCGATGGCGATCAGTGACGCTGTCGCGATGAAACAAATCATCAAGTAGTGCTTAGTAGCCCACTTGTTGTTCAGGAGGTTGACCACGATCAACACCGCAATAACAGCGGCGGTGACGATCAGGTGCATGCCGTAACCCTATGCCTGGCTTAACTTTGGTCGGACGAGAAGCGAATTGAATCGTCTGCCAACAGGGTTCTCGGAAAGACACGAACTCCGTCGAGCAACTCGTTGTCTGCTCCGATGACGGCCCCATCGCCAACAACGACTCCGTGCAATGACGTCCTCGCACCGACAACGGCACCACGGCCGATGACCGAATCAGTGACGACAGCATCTTCGCCGATCTCTGCGTCGTCGAAGACCACAGCGCCGGTGACCTTTGCCCCGGCGGCGACGCGGGCGCCACGCCCGATTACCGAACCACCCGTGACAGCTGCGTCGTGGGCAACCTCCGCTGAGTCGAGGAACAGTGCTTCCCCCGTCTGCCCAGGCACAGCCGGAGAGGGCGCGATCCCCCGCACCAGATCCTTTGACCCCTGGACGAACGCCAGCGGCGTTCCGAGGTCAAGCCAGTAACCGTCGTCGACGTACCCGATGACCTTGGCTCCCTCGGAAAGCAATTGCGGAAAGGTTTCTCGCTCAACCGATACGGGCCGGTCAGCAGGAATCTGATCGATCAAGGAGCGACGGAACACGTAACAGCCAGCGTTAATCTGGTCGGTGACAATCTCCTCCGGGGTCTGTGGCTTCTCCAGGAATGCCGTGACATTTCCGTCGGCATCAGTCGGCACCAGGCCAAACGCGCGCGGGTCGTCGACTCTGGTCAGGTATAGCGCGACATCGGCGTTGGCATCGCGCCAGGCCTGTACGAGCCCTGCGAGGTCAAGTCCGGTCAGGACATCTCCGTTGAACACAATCACCGGATCGTCGGGGCCCGATTCAAGAGCGCTGGCGACGTTTCTAATCGCACCACCAGTTCCCAGCGGGACTTGTTCAACGACGTACTTCAAATCGACACCGAACTGTTCACCATTGCCGAAGTAGTCGGAAAACACCTCTGCTCGGTAGGACGTCCCGAGGACGATACGTGTCACCCCTGCCTCGCGGGCACGAGCGATCTGATGCTCGGTGACCGGAACTCCGGCCACGGGCAGCATCGGCTTCGGCGCCGAAATTGTCAAGGGTCGCAGTCGGGTTCCTTTGCCCCCGACGAGCATCACAGCTTCAAGCACGCCGTCACCCTGCCATATTCACTTCCGCATCGCTGAATCTGTGACCGCGCGTTTGGCAACAACCGATCGGGTGGCAAGGTGAACGCCGTGACCAACCCCGCCTTGTCCCGAGACCCAAGCGCTCCCTTCGTCACCTACTACGACGGCACAACAGGCGAGCGGACAGAGTTGTCTGGAACCAGCTTTGCCAACTGGCAGGCCAAGACCGCGAACTACCTTCGCGACGGGTTCGGGCTCGAAGCGGGAGACCGTCTGACCCTTGATCTTCCACTTCACTGGATTACGCCAGTTTGGATCGCCGCGGCACGGGCCCTCGCAGTCACTGTGTCGATTGCACCGGCTTCGCAGGTTCCCGCGTCGACGGACCTCCTCGTCGTCGGCCCCACCTCTCTGGCTCACGCACCCACCTCCTGCGACGTCGTGGCGTGTTCTTTACTGCCGTTTGCCCAACCATTCGGCAAACCGTTGCCGACCGGAGTTGAGGACTACTTCGCCGAGGTCCGCAATTACGGCGACCATCTCGATGCACCTCCCGTTTCACCCGGGACTGACCCGGTGCTCGTCCTCGACGCCAATGCCCTGAGCCAGACCCAACTCACCGAAGTCGCACGCGCCAGGATTTCCACCCTCGAACTCAAGAATGGCGCGCGTCTGCTCTTGGCGAGTGAATCTTCCGCGTCCGAGGAGAGCCCATCCCTCACCGCCGCCCAGTTGCTCGATTGCTACGACATTCCGTCGACAATCGGCGGATCCGTCGTCTTGGCTGTCGGCCAGACTCCAGAACAACTCGAAAGAATCACCGACCAAGAGCGGGTGACCGACCTCATTAACGAGTAGCCGGTCTTGCGTTTCACAGAGGAAATGGGTGGTCCATGCGGAACGAAACCGTGAGTCGGCGCGTCGCAGACTTGAGTGCCGTCTTACATCGGATCTGCCTGGAAGCCGCTTAGGATGCTTGGCAGCGCATGAGACTATGAGATAGCACTCGCTCGGCAACCGAGAACAAGACCACAAGATCGGATTCCGCACTATGACCGCAGAAACCCGGCGTCGCCGTTGGCCGCGGGTCATGGCTGGCGTGTTGTCTGGACTCGTGTTGCTTGCCACCGGTGCCGCAGCGACGGGCAATTACCTCACCACGCAGGTTCTCAGTAACGTCAATGGCGGAAACGACGGCAACTTCCAGGGCACGACGAATACCCCCGTTCCCGGCGCTCCAATGAACATTCTCCTTTTGGGTTCGGACACCCGTGAAGGTAAGAATGCCAAGGGTTACGGGCACGTCGCCGACATCGCTGGCGCCCGTAGCGACACGACAATCCTGTTGCACATTTCCGGTGACCGCACTCGCGCACTGGCCGTCAGCATCCCGCGTGACACAAAGATGATGCTGCCAAGCTGCAAGACCAAAGAAGGCGGGACCAAGGGCGGCTACGTCTCACGCTTCAACGAAGCATTCGACTACGGCGGCCCAGGGTGCACCGTTCGCGCAGTGGAGAGCCTCAGTGGACTCACGATCGACCACTACGTCGTCGTGGACTTCACCGGCTTCAAGGATGTCGTGAACGCCCTCGACGGCGTCGATGTCTGCCTCAAAAAGGACGTGCACGACAAGGACGCGAAGCTCAACCTGACGGCAGGCAACCACACGGTCCGCGGCGAACAGGCGCTGGCATTTGTGCGGGCCCGCAAGCAGGTTGGGGACGGCAGTGACCTATCCCGCATCGAGCGGCAGCAGGAGTTTCTGTCCTCCGCAATCAAGAAGGCGACATCGGTCGGAGTCATCACGAACCCAGCGCAGTTACTCTCGGTCCTCTCGGCCACCGCCAAGTCGCTGACCACTGACCCGTCGCTGGCCAATCCCGAAGCGCTCAAGGATCTCGCCCTCAACATGACGGGGATTAAGCCATCCTCCATCACTTTCGCGACCGTGCCGTGGAAATACAACGACGACTTCGCAACGGTGTCTGTGATTCCTAGCCAAGCATCCGAACTGTGGCGTGCGATCGCAACGGATCAGGCGTGGCCTCCGCCTCCCACCAACGGTGCTGACGGAATGCCACTGACCGCCGATCCGACTGAGATCACCGCGAATTTCCAGAACGTGTCCGGCATAGCGGGCGCGGCGTTGAAGGCCTCTGCCCTGCTGGCGTCGGAAAACTACAAGGTCGGAACCGTGACAAACGGCAAGACCAATGGCCCTTCAGCGATTCTGTATAACCCGAATATTGAGGCGCAGGTGCAGGCCGCACGCACCCTCGAATACGCGACAGGGATCCCCATGGCTCCGACCTCAAAGAGCAAGGGAATGGCAGTCGTCGTTCAGGTCGGAGCAGACTTCCCCACTAGCGTCAAGCCAGTCGTCGCATCGGCCAAGCAGAGTGCCGCGGCCGAAACCGCGAAGCCACGCACCGCAGCAGAGTCGATCTGCTCCAAGTAGGCGTAAACGCGGTCGCAAACCGCCGAGGTCTGCCACGGAATCCTCACTTGCCGCGATAACCTGCTGAGCACGCGCGACAACCCGTTCCGCACCGACCGCCAGGAGGATCTGACGTGAAGAGCCACATGCACCTACGACCACGGGTGCTGGTGACCGGCGGCTCAGGATTCCTCGGCAGCCACCTGTGTGAACGACTCCTTGCCAGCGGTGCGGAGGTTCTGTGCATCGACAATTTCTTCTCGTCGACGAGGGAAAACGTCGAGCATCTGCTCCCCAACCCGCGTTTCGAACTGATGCGTCACGACGTCACCTTCCCACTCTTCGTTGAGGTCGACGAGATCTACCACTTGGCCTGTCCCGCATCGCCCATTCACTACCAGCGGGACCCAGTCCAGACGACCAAGACGTCCGTCCACGGGTCCATCAACATGCTCGGGTTGGCAAAGCGCACGGGTGCCAGAATCCTGCTCGCGTCCACCTCAGAGGTTTACGGAGACCCAGAAGTCCACCCACAGGTTGAGGAGTACTGGGGCCACGTCAACCCGAACGGCATCCGGTCTTGCTACGACGAAGGTAAGCGATGCGCGGAGACGCTTTTCTTCGACTACCACCGGCAGAACCAGGTCGACATTAAGGTCGCCCGCATCTTCAACACCTACGG
>DMNR01000295.1:0-8472 GCA_003452655.1 Actinomycetota bacterium
TCGTCTGTGATGCGCACGCAGTCCGCAGTGACCTCCGACAGGCGGTTGACGCTGTCATCGCCAAGCCCCGTGATTGACCCAAGGTCGAATTCCGCGCCGTGGCTTCCCACCAGATCGATTTCGATAGGCAGGCGCGACATCGCCGCTAGGTCACGCAGCGCGCGCCCAGAAATGATCGCCACAGTCGTATCAGGCAGGTTCGCGAGGTGTCGAAGAATGGACACCGCCTCAGGCAGTGGGCGGGCTTCGCTGGGGTTGGCCACGATGGGAGACAGCGTGCCGTCGTAGTCGCATCCGACCAAGATGTGCTTGGTGCGGGCGATCTGGCGTAACGCCGTTCGAAGTCCAGGGTCAAGACGGGAGACGTCGGTCGAACCGGCGTCTTCTTCGCTGATTCCAACCGTGTAGACCGCCGCGGCACCTGCGTGCCTCTCGGGCGGGTGATGCGCCGACTGTTGCTGCTTTGGAGTCGACACATCAGCCATTGGTGCTCCGCTCTCGATGGGTGAGATCGCCTTGACGCCGATTCACCCGGTTCTCTGGTCGCGTTTGATTGTCGGGTGCATTGAGTCGTTCGAGGAACTCCCGCGCCCATCGTTGGACGTCATGTTCGGCGAGGTGCTGACGCATTGCTCGCATCCGCCGCTGACGCTCGTCGGGGCTAGCTGTGGCGGCTGCGACGAGCGCCTCCTTCACGCCGTCAGCGTCGTAGGGGTTCACGAGCCACGATTGTGGGAGTTCGCGCGCGGCTCCCGTGAACTCACTGAGGACCAAGGTGCCGTCGCCGTCGATGCGCGAGGCAACGTATTCCTTGCAGACGAGGTTCATGCCGTCGCGCAGCGGAGTGACGAGCATGATGTCCGCGGCCTGGTACAGCGCGACGAGTTCTTCGATCGGCAGGTTGTTCCGCACGTAGTGGATTGCTGGTGCGCCGATGGAGCCAAGCGAGCCGTTCGCGTGTCCGACGATCAGCTCGACGTCGTCACGGATGCGCTGGTATTCGTCGACGTTCTCGCGGCTAGGGGTGGCGACCTGGACGAGGACCGTCTCGTTTGGGTCGAGGCGCTTCTCCTGAAGGAGTTCGGTGTACGCGCGCAGTCGAACGTCGATGCCCTTGGTGTAGTCGAGGCGGTCAACGCCGAGCAACATGGTCTTGGGGTTACCGAGATCCCGGCGCAGCTGTGCGGCCCGTTCGTTAGTCTGGGGCCGCCGCGCGATCTCGTCGAGGCGTTCGACGTCAACGGATACGGCGAACGCACCCACATGCGCTTCTCGACGGCCGCCGTGGGCCCCCGGAACCTCGACGACGTCACCATTTGCCGGCCAGCCGAGGAGGCGTTCAGTGACGGCCAGGAAGTTTCGTGCACCGCCAGTGGTCTGGAACCCGACGAGGTCGGCGCCGAGGATCCCCAAAACGATGGGTCGCCGCCACGGAAGCTGAAGAAACAGGTCCGGTGCGGGGAACGGAATGTGTAGGAAGAAGCCGATTCGCAGATCCGGGCGCAACGATCGCAGCATTGCCGGAACGAGCTGGAGTTGGTAGTCGTGAATCCAAACCGTGGCACCGGGTGCGGCAGCACGAGCGGCGGCCTGGGCGAAGAGCATGTTGACGCGGCGGTACGCATCGAATTGGTGGCGGTGGTACGTGGGCGTTGCGATTGCGTCGTGATACAGCGGCCAGAGTGCGGAGTTACTGAAGCCGTCGTAGTACTGCTCGACGTCGGACTTGTCGAGCGGGACCTCAACGATCCGGTAGTCGCGACCCTCAGCGGTCTCCGGAATAGGCGGCATCGCTGGCTCGCTTGGATCCTGGTAGTGGCCGTTCCAGCCGATCCATACGCCTTGGCGTCCTTTGAGGGATGGCTCTACAGCTGCGACCAGTCCGCCCGGAGAGACGTTCCAGGAGATGTTGCCATCCGGATCAGTTACGGCCTCAACCGGAAGCCGATTGGCCACGATGATCAGTTCGTCATCAGACACATCTACAAAACTACCGCGATTTGGGGGCTGCGCGCGAGGCTTCGCAAGGCAAACTAGACCGGTGGCGACCTACCGAGACACTGGCGTGGTGCTGCGGACCCAGAAGTTGGGCGAATCCGACCGAATTGTCACGGTGTTGACCAAGACGCGTGGTCGCAAACGGATCGTGGCACGCGGCGTACGCAAGACCTCTAGTCGAATCGGCGCGCGACTTGAGCCGTTTAGCCTCGTGGATGTGCAGTGCTACGAGGGCCGCACCCTCGATTCGGTCACACAGGTTGAATCGTTGGCGAGTTACGGGGCCGATCTCTCGCAGGACTACCAGCGGTGGACCGCTGGTCAGGCAATGCTGGAGACCGCTGAGCGCCTGACCAGCGAGGAGGGTGAGCCTGCAGTCCAGCAGTTCCTTCTGCTAGTGGGCGGGCTGCGCGCCTTGGCCAACAATGATCATGAGTCGGGGCTGATCTTGGACTCGTTCCTGCTGCGCTCGCTGGCGGTGGCGGGCTGGGCCCCGACTTTCGATGACTGCGCTCGCTGTGGTGACCCTGGCCCGCATCGGGCGTTCCATCCAGCGTCGGGTGGCGCCCTGTGCCAGCAGTGTCGTGTTCCCGGCTATTCGCTGCCGTCTGAGGGCACGCTTGAGCTGATGGGTGCGCTGCTCGCCGGCGACTGGGCGGTGGCTGATGTGAGCACCGCCAGGCAGCGCCGCGATGCCGCTGGCATCACCTCGGCCTACCTGCAATGGCACCTGGAACGTCACTTGAGGTCTTTGCCGTACGTCGAGCGTTAGTCCGACTTGCGCTTGTCGAACTGTCACGGCATCGGGTGATTCTGCAAGACTGGGCGCATGGCGAAGCGGAAGGCGGTGGCGCGGCCGCCGCGTGATCCCGCAAGTTACCGCCAGCCGACTCCCCATTCCGAAGGTGCGATCGCGCCGATTATCGCCGCCGAATTGTTGCCGCAGCATGTCGCGATCGTGATGGATGGCAACGGCCGGTGGGCGAATCAACGTGGGCTGCCACGCACGCGCGGACATGAGATGGGTGAGCAATCTCTGCTGGATGTGGTCCATGGTGCGTTGGAAATCGGCGTTCCGTGGCTGTCGGCATACGCCTTCTCAACGGAGAATTGGAAGCGCTCGCCGGAGGAAGTCCGGTTCCTCATGGGCTTCAACCGTGACGTGATCCATCGGCGCCTTGACGAACTCGATGAGCTCGGGGTGCGTGTGCGTTGGGCAGGCCGTCACCGCAGGCTGTGGCGCAGCGTGATCAACGAACTGGAAATCGCCGAGGTGCGTACGCGACACAACACGCGCATGAACCTCGTGATGTGCGTGAACTATGGCGGACGTGCGGAGATCGCCGATGCTGCTGCCGCCATTGCGCGGTTGGCGGCAGCAGGTCGAATCGACCCAGATCGAGTTGATGAACGAACCATCGCCAAACACCTCGATGAGCCAGACATGCCGGATGTCGACCTGTTCATTCGCAGCAGCGGTGAACAGCGAACCAGTAACTTCCTGCTCTGGCAGGCCGCCTACGCCGAGATGGTTTTTCTCGAACGGCTGTGGCCGGACTTCGATCGCCGCGACTTCTGGCAGGCCGTTGAGATGTACGTCGACCGTGATCGTCGGTACGGCGGAGCGCAGGGACCGGCGGTTTAGCGATGGGCAGCGGCCATAGCCATGTGACACCTGGCATGAAGAACCGCAAGCCGCTGTTCATCACCCTGTGCCTCGGACTCTCGATCCTGGTGGTGCAAACCATCGGGGCGCTGCTTTCTGGGTCGCTTGCCTTGCTCGCGGACACGGTCCACGTCCTCGCAGATGTCTCGGGAGTTTTCTTGGCTCTCGTCGCGATCACCCTGGCAGGGCGACCTACCAAGCAACACAGAACTTTCGGCCTGTATCGCCTCGAGATCCTCGTGACTTTGGCAAACGGTCTGCTGCTTTTGGTGCTTTCCGGGTTCATCTTGTTCGAGGCATACGGCCGTTGGTTCACACCCGAGTCTGTGGACGCTCCCATCATGTTTGTGGCGGCGCTCTACGGATTAGTTGCCAACAGCATCGGTGTCTGGCTTCTGCGCAAGGGCTCAGGCGAGAGCCTCGCTGTTCGTGGTGCCTACCTCGAGGTGATGTCAGACGCGCTTGGATCAGTGGGAGTCGTCATCGCAGCGGTTGTCATCGCGACAACTGGCTGGGAACGCATCGACGCTCTGGTGTCTGTAGCGATCGCGCTCTTCATGATCCCGCGGACACTGCTACTTCTGCGAGATGCGCTTAGCGTGCTGATGGAAAGTGCGCCGACCGGTCTCGATCTTGATGAGGTCCGCACGCACATGTCGGAGGTCGAGGGTGTCGTGGCAATCCATGATCTCCACGTATGGACGATCACCAGTGGGATGCCGTCGCTGTCCGCGCACGTGACGGTCGAGCCGGATCCGTTCCGAGACGGGGCGGGTGCAAAAGTGCTTGATGAGTTGAAGGAGTGCCTGCATGACTGTTTCGAAATCGGTCACACCACATTCCAACTGGAGTCCGTGGAGCACTCGCGCAATGAGGAAGACCAACACCCGTAGGCGAAGACTGGTTGCGACCGATCAGGCTGGCGAGCCAACCGGGGGCTATGCGCTGCCGGTGAACCGCCACAACGCCGCTGCGACGATCGCGACCACGACAAGCAGGCGAATCCAGCGTGAAGACGGAACCAGTGCCGGCCACGACAGGGCGAGCAGCCAGCCAAGGAAGGCCGCCAGCGCCAGGAGAAGTAGACCTGACCACGCTGCGGTGATCAGTAGTCCGGCTAGAAGTAGCGCACCCATGGCGATGGGAACGACGAGCTTGGGCAGGCGGCGCACAAAATGAAGTGGGCGAATGCTGAGCCGCTCTAACTTCAGGCGGGCCGGGCTCTTGGCCTGACTCGGGACGCGTTGGGCGCGGGGGCCGAGCGGGCGGGTGCCGCCGGTTCGGCGCGCTGACGTCGTGCGGCCAGGGCCAGTTGACTGTTTCGGCATTCCACCATGGTCGCTCACGGTCCGATACGGTTCGGACAGGAGGTAGGGATTTCGTGTTGGTGTTGTTGCGTTTCGATGTTTCCGCGCAAGAACTTCCGGGATTCTTGGAACGTGCTCGCGTGGCGGTCGAGGTGCTCGGCGAGCGTCCCGGCTTCGTGCGCGGGCAGGTCGCGCAGGCGCTCGACCAGGCGGGGCTCATGGTCGTCGAACTTGAGTTCGTTGACGTAGGTTCGTACCGGCGTGCGCTGTCGTCATCTGACGTGAAAATGCGGGCGGTGCAATTCCTGTCAGCAGCGGTCGACGAGCCGAGTGCGTTCGAGGTGCTCCACGAGCGCACCGCGTCATCAGCCACCGATTCACCAAGCTCGCTCGCTCCGGATCACGACACGTTTGGCATCGGCGACTGAAGCCGGTCGTATAAGTCGGAGGTGAGTCGGCGGAGTAGGGCAGCGATTTGGCTGAGGATGAGGAATCCGGCGTGCGCTTCGGGTGTGGTTTCCATTGGCGGACGAGTCGGCGGTTCCGGTTGATCCAGGCGTGGGTGCGATCCACGACCCATCTTCGTGGTTGGACTTTGAAGCCGGTTTGGTCTTTGGGGCCGGACACGATGTCGATATTGATTCCTGTTGTGGCAGCGAGTTCGCGGGTGGATGGGCCGGTATAGCCCTTGTCAGCCCATATCTTCGCGATGTCTGGGCAGTGTTTCATCGCCGACTTGATCAGACCAGGCAAGATTGCCCGGTCTTGCATATCGGCGGCGGTCACCTCAACGGATAAGAGTAGCCCGCCAGAGTCGACCAGGATGTGGCGTTTGATGCCGTCGATCTTCTTCGCCCAGTCGAAGCCTCGCGGCCCCACCGCGGGGCTGGCTTTGACGCTGGAGGAATCGACCACGGCGGCGGTTGGCGCCGCGTTCCTGCTTTTCGCGGCGCGCATCGGCTCGCGCAGTTCGTGGAGCGCGATATCGAACACCGGCGAGGCGTGTCCAACGCAGGAACCGTTTGTGGACCGAGGACCAGTTCACTTCGTTGTCGTGGGGCAGGTGGCGCCACGGGCAGCCGGTGCGCAGCACGTAGAGGATCGCGTCGAGATACTCGCGCGTCCGCACCGGATCGACCCGGCGACCGATCGGGGTCTGGGTCAGCAGTATTGGGGAGATAACTGCCCACTTCTCATCGGTCAGGTCGGATGGGTAAGGCGTGCGGGGAAGAGGATTCACACTTGCTCTGGGTAGCACCTGGCACCGACAATTCGTCGTGGCTGAGAAGAAATGTCGGAGCCCTCTGATTGTGTGTGCTCGTGCGCCATTCCACGTTCAAGTTCTGCCTCGACCCCACCGTCGAGCAGTCTGCCGCGTTGGGACGCCATGCTGGAGCATCACGCTTCGCCTACAACACCAACCTTCGTCTCGTGAGGCACACGTTGACCGCGAAACGCCGGGACGAGTCGGTGAAGGTGCCGTGGTCAGGTTTCGACCTGATCAACCAGTTCAATGGGTGGAAGAAAACCGACGCGGCCGGACGTGTGTTCGCCGTGGACACCGCTGGTGACACCGCTCAGGTTGACGCCGGGTTGCGTTGGCGGACCGAGGTCTGCCAACAAGTGTTCGAGGAAGCCGCCGTCGACCTCGGCAAAGCATTGCAAGCATTCAGCGCGTCGAAGAAAGGTGTCCGCAAAGGGCGAAAGATTGGGTTCCCGCGCGCCAAACGTAAAGGCAAATGTGTGGACTCGTTCCGGCTGCGTAATAAACACCCCAAAGGTGGCAAGGCGGCGATCCGCGTCGGTGACGGCGGAATTCCCCGTTCGATCACACTGCCTGGGATCGGGACCATTCGCGTCCACGACGACACCCGCAAACTGCGGCGCCTAGTCCTCAAGAGCCGAGCGAAGATCCTTTTCGCGACCGTTTCCCGGCGAGCTGGCCGCTGGTGGGTGAGCCTCAATGTTGAGGCGGCTGACCTGCATCCCGCGCGCCAGCATGACCCGCTAGCAGCCGGTGACGGTGTGTGGGTCGGGGTGGATCGCGGCTTGCACGCGTTCGCGGTCGCTGCCACCAGCGACGGTGCCGAAGTCGAACGTATCTGCGCCCCAGGCCATCACAAGAACGCCTTGACCAAGCAGCGACGCCTATCGCGCGCGCTGTCACGCAAGCAACGAGGTTCAGCGAAGAGGAGGAAAGCAGCAGCACGGCTCGGTCGCCATCACGAGCACGTCCGTAACCAGCGTCATCATTTCCTGCACGAGGTAGCCAATCGTCTCGCCCAACACCCACGGGTCGCGATCGAAGACCTCAACATCGCCGGAATGCTCGCCAACCACCGTCTCGCCCGATCAATCTCGGACGCGGCATGGAGCGAACTGGCCCGAATGCTGGGCTACAAGCAAGCGTGGCGCGGTGGCACAGTAACGATGGTCGACCGATGGTTCGCCTCTTCGAAAACGTGTTCGTCATGCGGCGACATCAAACCCGAACTGAGCCTCGCCGACCGCGTTTTCCAGTGCGGATCGTGCGCCCTGGAGTTAGATAGGGATTTGAACGCCGCGATCAACCTCGCAGCGTGGGCGAAAGCTCACTCTGCCCGGGACCCGCAAGCAGCAGGCCCGGAAACCAACGCCCGCAGAGAGGAACGCTCTGGTCACGGCACCCGCCGCGACGAAACGGCCCTCATTGAAGCGGGAACCCGCAAACATCAAGCCGCTGACGCGGCCTGAAAACGCGGGACACCCGAGAAGGGTGCCATCGCAGGAAGACTTATGCGACAGGCTTTAGGATCGCGGGTGTTCTGTCCACCCCGCTAGTGAGCCGGTTCGCATCCAGCGAACCAGCCAGATGGAGTTCTTGTGGCCGACCGCGTTGATGCGATCGTAAGTTTGTCCAAGCGTCGGGGATTCGTCTTCCCGTCTTCGGAGATCTACGGCGGCACTCGTTCCGCCTGGGATTACGGACCTTTGGGCGTGGAACTCAAAGAGAACATCCGCCGGGCGTGGTGGGGATCAGTCGTGCGCCAGCGAGACGACATCGTGGGCATCGATTCCTCAGTGATCCTGTCGCCGCAGGTCTGGCAGGCCTCGGGACACCTCGAAGCATTCGTCGACCCGTTGGTCGAGTGCACGTCGTGTCATAAGCGGTTCCGCGAGGATCACCTGCTCGAGGAATTCGAGGAGCGCAAGGGGCGGGCGCCTGAGAACGGCCTCGCCGACTTGCCGTGCCCCAACTGTGGAACGCGCGACGCCTGGACTGAGCCGCGAATGTTCAACGGCTTGCTCAGCACCCACCTTGGACCAGTCAAAGATGACAACTCTGAGCACTTCCTTCGCCCGGAAACCGCGCAGGGGATCTTCATCAACTACAACAACGTCGCTGCTGCCGCTCGTAAGAAGCCGCCCTTCGGCATCGCTCAGACGGGCAAGAGTTTCCGTAACGAGATCACGCCCGGCAACTTCATCTTCCGCACGCGTGAGTTCGAGCAGATGGAGATG
>DMNR01000295.1:8594-10870 GCA_003452655.1 Actinomycetota bacterium
GATGGAGTTCTTCGTCAAGCCCGGAAGCGACGAGGAATGGCACGAGTACTGGCTGAAGCAACGCTGGGATTGGTACGTCGACCTGGGGCTGAACCCAGACAACATGCGGCTCTTCGAGCACCCGAAGGAGAAGCTGTCGCACTACTCAAAGCGGACAGTCGACATCGAGTATCGATTCCAGTTCGGCGGTTCGGAGTTCGGCGAACTTGAAGGCATCGCGAACCGGACCGACTTCGACCTTAAGACGCACTCCGAGCATTCCGGCACCGACCTCTCCTACTTCGATCAAGAAGCAGGGGAGCGGTGGACGCCGTTCGTCATCGAACCGGCAGCTGGACTCACGCGGTGCGTGTTGGCGTTCCTGCTCGACGCTTACCGCGAGGACGAGGCGCCGAATTCCAAGGGTGGGGTCGACAAGCGCACAGTGCTGGCGTTCGACCCTCGGCTGGCACCGGTCAAGGCAGCGGTGTTGCCCTTGAGTCGCCACGCGGATCTGTCACCCAAGGCTCGCGACTTGGCGGCTGCGCTGCGCAAGCGCTGGAACGTCGACTTCGACGACGCCGGAGCTATCGGGCGTCGCTACCGTCGACAGGACGAGATCGGCACGCCCTTCTGCGTAACGGTCGACTTCGACACCCTCGACGACAACGCGGTGACTGTTCGCGAGCGTGACTCTATGGCGCAGGAACGTATCGGCCTGGACGCAGTCGAAGGCTGGCTCGCAGCTCGCCTTCCGTCCTGCTGATCGGCGGGGCGAGGTGCCTGCCGTTGCGCCGCTAATTGCCGGTGGACTCACACTGAATACCCCGGTGGTGTTAGCGCCGATGGCCGGGATCACCAACCGCGCGTTTCGACGGCTGTGCCGCGAGTCAGGTGCGGGCCTGTACGTGTCGGAAATGATCACGTCCAGGGCACTTGTCGAACGCAACGAGAACACGCTCGTTATGGCGTCCTTCGAACCGGACGAGTCGCCGCGAAGCGTTCAGTTGTATGGGGTTGACCCAGGCACTGTTGCTGCTGCAGTACGCATCCTCGTCTCGGAGGACCGGGCAGATCACATCGACTTGAACATGGGTTGCCCAGTGCCCAAGGTGACGCGCAAAGGTGGGGGCGCGGCGTTGCCGTGGAAGCGGGATCTTTTTGCAGACCTGATCGGTGCCGCCGTCACTGCTTCGCGGGAGGAATCCGCGAAGCGAGGAATTGAACCGCTGCCTGTGACGGTCAAGATGCGGATGGGAATCGATGACGAGCACCTCACCTATCTTGACGCCGGTCGGATCGCCGCAAACGCGGGTGTCGCGTGGGTCGCATTGCACGCAAGGACGGCCTCGCAGTTATACGGCGGGCAGGCTGATTGGTCTGCCATCTCACGGCTCGTCGACCACCTCGCGCCAACCGGTGTCCCGGTACTCGGCAACGGCGACATTTGGACGGGGCATGATGCGGTCAGCATGATCCAACAAACCGGATGTGCCGGAGTGGTCGTTGGCCGGGGATGCCTCGGGCGGCCGTGGTTGTTCGGTCAGCTAGCTCAGGCGATGCGTGGCGAACCGATCGCCTGCGACCCGAACCTCGCTGAGGTCGTCGTTGTCATGCGCCGTCATGCTGAACTGCTCTCCGACCTTTACGGTGAAGATAAAGGGTGCCGGGACTTTCGAAAGCACGTCGCCTGGTATCTCAAAGGATTCTCGGTTGGGTCGACGTTGCGCCGTGAACTCGGGTTGACCACTTCGTTGGCCGAGCTCGATGGTTTGTTGTCCCAGATTGACATTGATCAGGAGTACAGCGTCGAAGCCGCGCAGCGTCCCCGCGGACGAACGAGTGGGCAGCGGGCTGTATCGCTGCCTGACGGCTGGTTGAACAGTCAAGCGATCGCCAGTTCAGAGTCTGAAATCCTGCAGGAAGCAGAACTGTCTGTCTCCGGTGGCTGAACTTGCCGCGGGGCAGGCGAAGTCTTACCGAACCTTGGTACACACCGATGCCAAATCGCTGTCGACATTGGCAATTGGCTGACACAATGGCGCGATGTCCTCACCGCCCATTACCGACCCACGCGCACCGCGTGACACGTCGTCGACGGGTGCCCGCAACGACGATCGTCCGAGGGTCGTTGCGGGTCCGCGAACGCGCATGCCGCACGCGGGGTTTCCGGCCATCCTGGGAATCGCCATTGTTGCGGCGATCTTGCTGCCCTTCATCGTCTTCGGTGGCGCGTACAAATATGTCTCATCGGAGTCGGAAGTCATCCAGACCGACAAGACCGATGCGATCGTCGT
>DMNR01000220.1:0-187 GCA_003452655.1 Actinomycetota bacterium
GAAGACGGTCGCGAAGAAGGCTCCTGCCAGAACCTCACGCTAACTCGGCGCGCCAGCGAGACGGTCGGCCCCGTGGGAGGCTAGCCTCCCATTAGAACGTGTGTACGATTCACGTTTGACCGGAGTAGACCATGGAGGTTCACATGCGAGTCTTGGGAGTTGACCCAGGATTGACGCGATGTGGGCT
>DMNR01000220.1:334-5718 GCA_003452655.1 Actinomycetota bacterium
ACACCCAAAGACGCCGAACTCGGAGAGCGTCTACAGCAGGTTGAGGATGCCATTCTCGGCGTCATCGCCGAGTGCTCTCCGACTGCAATCGCGGTTGAGCAAGTCTTCAGTCAACACAACGTTCGAACGGTGATCGGAACCGCACAGGCTGCTGGTGTTGCCTGTTTGATTGCCGCTCGGCAGGGGATCCCGATGGCCTTTCACACTCCAAGTGAGGTGAAGGCCGCTGTCACTGGTTCGGGTCGTGCGGAGAAGCAACAGGTTGCGACCATGGTTGCTCGGATCGTTGGTCGGCCGGTTCCTGGTCCGGCGGACTTGACCGACGCAGTTGCGCTGGCGATCTGTCACGGATGGCGTTTCCCAGCCCAACAACGGCTTGCCCGTGCGCTCGCGGTCGGTGGCGAGAAAGCCGTGGTGAGTCGATGATTGCGTCCTTGAGTGGAACAGTCATGAACACGGGCGCCGATCGCCTGGTGATTGAGGTGGGCGGCGTCGGTCTGGCCGTCACGACTACTCCGGCAACTTGTGCCGCAGTGGGCGCGGGCCAGCATGTGTCGTTGGCGACTTCGCTCATCGTGCGGGAGGACTCATTGACCTTGTTCGGGTTCTTGGAGGCCAGCGATCGCGACGTCTTCGAGATCTTGCAGTCAGTCTCGGGCTTTGGGCCACGAATCGCGCTAGCCGCACTGTCGGCCTACACGGCCGATCAACTCAGGGCAATCGTGGCGACCGGCGACGAAACGGCCCTCACGAAGGTTTCCGGTATCGGGAAGAAGGGCGCTCAGCGGTTGATCCTGGAGTTGGCGGACAAACTTGGACCACCAACTTCTGATGCGTCAAGTGGCATCCAACCAACTGTTCCAGGTGTTGGGCGCGACGGGTGGCAAACCCAGGTCAGAGACGCCCTGGCTGGTCTTGGTTGGTCGAATCGAGAAGCCGAAGAGGCAGTGACGGTGGCGCAGGCGCAATATCCGGACAAGGCAGATGCTCCGGTATCGGAAATGCTCGCACTAGTGCTGCGCGGAATGAGTCAGCGGTGACGTTCGAAGACGAAGAGCGGCTCGTAAGCCCGCAACCACTTGAGGAGGACAACGCTGCCGAAGGTGCGTTGCGCCCACACAGCCTCGATGAGTTCATCGGCCAACAGCGGGTCCGATCGCAACTCGGGTTGGTTCTCAAGGCAGCGAAGCAAGCTGATCGCAGTGCGGATCACGTGCTGCTGTCTGGACCGCCGGGTTTGGGTAAGACGACGCTTGCGATGATCGTGGCTGCCGAACTCGGGGTTCCGTTACGTATTAGCTCAGGCCCGGCGATTAGCCACGCAGGGGATCTGGCGGCTCTGCTCACGAGCTTGCAGCCAGGTGAGGTTCTCTTCCTCGATGAAATCCATCGGCTTGCGCGACCGGCGGAAGAGATGTTGTACCTCGCGATGGAGGACTATCGCGTGGACGTCATCGTCGGCAAGGGTCCAGGCGCTACCGCGATTCCGCTGGAATTGCCGCGATTCACGTTGGTTGGCGCGACTACGCGAGCAGGACTGCTTCCCGGTCCGCTGCGGGACCGCTTCGGATTCACGGCACATATGGAGTTCTACGACGAAGCCGATTTGGAGCTGATCGTGGCGCGTTCAGCTGACTTGCTGGGCGTGCAGCTTGATAAGTCGGGTGCAGCTGAGATTGCCGGGCGATCACGAGGGACGCCGCGAATAGTGAATCGTCTCCTTCGGCGAGTTCGGGACTACGCTCAAGTTCATGGGGATGGCACCATCGACCGTCAGACGGCTCAGGCAGCGCTGGCTTTGTTCGAGGTCGATGAGGATGGCCTCGATAGGCTCGACCGGTCAGTGCTTGAGGCGCTGGTGAAGAGCTTTGGGGGCGGTCCGGCGGGGCTTTCGACGCTCGCGGTCGCCGTTGGGGAAGAGCCGGAGACCGTTGAGAGTGTCGTCGAACCATTCCTGGTGCGCAAGGGCTTGATGATGAGGACTCCGCGAGGGCGCGTGGCCACGGCTGCAGCCTGGGAATACTTCGGCACTACCCCCGATGCCTTCGGGGGTAGTGGGAACACAACACGCGCGGGACAGGCGGTTCTGCCTATCGAAGTTGACGAGGAAGGCTAGGATCACCAAAGATCCAAGCAACAGAGCTTGCGCGACTTTTCCACGCCCCTTGATCGGAGTCTGAGTGAACGCCACCCCGTTACTGATGTTGGTAGTTCTTGGTCTGGCGTTTTGGCTGATGGTGCTTCGACCCGCGAAGGCGCGTCAGCGGGCAGCCCTCAACATCCAGAACCAGTTGGTGATCGGCCAACGTGTGATGACCACTGCTGGAATGTTCGGCTATGTCCGTGAACTCGACGAGACGGAGATCGGGCTCGAGATCTCTGACGGCGTTGTGGTCCGTTACGTGCGCGAGGCAATTGCCAAGGTTGTGGACACGGAAGCATCCGCGACTGATGCCACGCCCGCCACTGATGCTGTGGCCGATGTGAGCGACGGCGAAGAATCCGTTGTTGACGTATCTCGTAACCAGTAGTCGCGAGTAATTCCATGGCTAACGCACCGAAGGTACGGCCTTGGCGGTCGTTGATCTTCCTACTTGTGATCACAGTTGGACTGTGTGTTTGGGCGTTCTGGCCGGGCCAGTCGCACACACCTCGACTGGGACTCGACCTTCAGGGTGGCACTCAGGTCACTCTCGTTCCCAAGTCAGTAAATGGGGGAGGCGACGTAACCGCTGAGCAACTAGAGCAGTCGGTCGAGATCATCCGCCAACGGGTAAACGGTCTCGGCGTATCTGAAGCTGAAGTTACAACCCAGGGATCGGGCGGAAGTTCGGCCATCATTGTCTCGGTTCCAGGTGAGAACCGCCAAGGTCTTGAGCAACAGCTGTCTCAGACCGCACTGTTGGATTTCCGCCCGGTGGTACTCGAAGAATCATCGGCGCCTACACCCGCGCCCGAACCCAGCGTCGTGCCCACTCCAGCGCCTACGACCACAAAGAAGGCAAAGAAGGGTTCGTCTGCCCGGATGGCGCCGACACCCACACCGAGCCCGTCTGCTGCAACCCCCGATCCGACGAAGATGCGTCCGCCGATCCAAGCGCCGACCAATAGCGAATTCCTTCAACGCGCGTACGCGGCACTCGACTGCTCGAAGCCTGAGAACTATCAAGGTGGAACGCCCGACAAGCCTGAGGAATGGCTCGTCACCTGTTCGAAGGATGGATCCGCCAAGTACCTTCTGGAGCCTGCCTTCATTCGCGGGACCCAGGTCAGTGATGCGCAGGCTCAGCTACCGCAGAACGGTGCCGGTGGCTGGCAGGTGAACCTGACCTTCGATACCGAAGGGGCAAAGGCGCTGGCAGATGTCTCCACCCGACTCGTACCTCTGCAGCCGCCGAAGAACCAATTCGGCATCATTCTCGATGGCCTCGTGGTTTCCTCGCCGTACTTCCAGGAGCCAATTCTTGGTGGCACTGCGTCCATCAACGGTAACTTCACAAACCAGCAAGCGAAGGATCTCGCCAACGTCTTGAAGTACGGCGCCTTGCCCGTCAATCTTCAAATCGCTGAGATCACTTCGGTGTCGCCAACCCTCGGCGCTGATCAACTCAAAGCAGGCCTCATCGCCGGGGCGCTCGGGCTGCTGTTGGTCGTGATTTATCTCCTGCTGTACTACCGTGCCCTCGGGATCGTCGCGGTTGTCAGCTTGATGGAAGCCGCTTTGCTCACCTACACCGTCTTCGTCATCCTTGGCAGAACGGTGGGTCTGGCCCTGACCTTGGCTGGTGTGGCAGGTGCCATCGTCTCGATTGGTATCACCGCGGACTCGTTCGTGGTCTACTTCGAACGGATCCGAGATGACGTCCGCGAACGCAAGTCTTTGCGTGTTGCGTGTGAGACGGGTTGGAGTAAGGCACGCAACACCCTGCTGGCAGCTGACTTCGTGTCGTTCCTGGCAGCTGCGATCCTGTACTTCATTTCGATCGGCAACGTCCGAGGTTTTGCATTCACGCTTGGTTTGACGACGATTGTCGATGTGGTGGTGGCCTTCCTCTTCACTAGGCCAATTGTGGCGTTGCTCGCGAGGAGTAAGTGGTTCACGCGGGGTGGTCCTCTCACTGGGGTCAGTCCAGAGCGTTTAGGGGTCGAGCCGAGCCGAGAATTGGTTGAGGCTCGGGCCGAGAAGGCACGGCGCAAACAAGAGAAGCAAACCGTGTCAGCGGGCGTTGGTAACGGGGCGTCGAGCGAAGGGGAGGGTGAGTAATGTCCAAGCCGAACTCGTTTGCATCCCGCCTCTATCGGGGGGACGTCAGTTTCGACATCGTTGGATCCCGTAAGCGTTGGTATACGGTCTCCGGGATCATTCTGTTGCTGGCGTTGGTCGGTCTCTTCGGTAGAGGCCTTAACTTCGGCATCGAGTTTCAGGGCGGCGCGGAATTCCAGGTTCCCGCTGCCAATTGTTCGGTGGAAACCGTCCGAACAGCTGCGCAGGATGCCGGCGCCACGGAGCCGAAGGTGACGGCGCTTGGTGACAGTCGAATTCGGGTCCAGACCGAGGAACTCACCCCCGAACAGAGCAAAACTGTCGTGGATGCATTGGCAACGACTTGCCAGACGACGCCGGGCGAGGTCAAGATCCAACTTGTTGGCTCGACGTGGGGCGGTGAGATCACCAAGAAGGCTCTGACTGGTCTCGCTGTCTTCCTGCTCGCCGTGACCCTCTTCCTGACGATCTACTTCGAATGGCGTATGGCCGTCGCGGCAATCATTGCGTTGATTCACGACGTCGTCATCACCATTGGTATTTACGCACTTGTAGGTTTTGAGGTAACCCCGGCGACGGTCATCGGAATCCTGACGATTCTGGGGTTCTCCCTCTACGACACCGTTGTCGTATTCGACAAGGTCAAGGAAAACACCCGGGGGATTCTCGGGCAAAGCAAGATGACCTACAGCGACGCCGCGAACCTTGCCGTCAATCAGACAATCGTGCGTTCGCTGAATACCTCAATCGTCGCGCTCATACCTGTCGCAGCGATCCTGTTCGTAGGTGCCGGGCTACTTGGCGCCGGGACGCTGAAGGATCTCGCACTTGCGTTGTTCATCGGTACTGCCGCAGGCACGTACTCTTCGATCTTCGTTGCGACCCCGTTCCTGTGCCAGATGAAGGAACGGGAACCGGCGATGAAGGCGCTTGCCGCTCGAGTCGCAGCACGGAAGGCGGGCCAGGAACGCAAGGCGACTGAGAAGGCGTCAAAGGTGGTTGCCGCCGCTCCAGGCGCCGCAGTCAATGGTGACCTTGCCGAACAAGGCGACGACGTTGGCGAGCAGGCGGCGGACGTGGGAACGGCTGAGACAACGGAGGCGCGCAAGGAACGACCTCA
>DMNR01000190.1:0-4782 GCA_003452655.1 Actinomycetota bacterium
AGCAGGTAGAGGCGCGAGTCGCCGACATGTGCGCAGACGTAACGCCGGCCGCGCAGCACCAGGACGGTCAGGGTGCTTGCCATGCCGGCCAGATCCGGCTGCCGGCCGCCTTCGGCCATTACCCAGCGGTTGAGCGGGACGACGACCTTTTCGAGCGCGTGCGGCACGCTCCAGGTGTCGGGCGTCGCGTAGTAGTCGGAGAGCAGGCCGCGCACCGTGTATTCGGCGGCCTCGCGCCCACCCCGGTGACCGCCGATGCCGTCGGCGACGGCGGCGATCAGCCCCTTGTTTTCGAGTTCCGCCCCTTGTGGCGTGACCATGCCACAGAAGTCCTCGTTGCGTTCGCGGGGACCGGTGAGCGAGGAGTGACCGACGTCGACGACCAGTGGCATGCGGGCGAGGCTCCGAAAAGGAAAGGGCAGCAGGTCGCAATGTACCTTCCCGCCCCGAACTGCGCAAAGAAATCAGCCAACAAGAAATCAGCGCATCAGATTTTCGCCGCGGTCAGATGCGCCGCACCCCAGGTCGTCCGCCAGCGGGTCTTGACGCCTGAGATGCCGCCCGGGGCCAGCATCGCGCCGACGAAAGCGATCTCAATATCATATCCCCGGAAGTGCCCGATTTTGCAACAACCGAACCTCCGCGTCTCTCATGTCGCCTCCGCCATCGCCCGCACCACTTTTTTGATGATGAATCTTCGCGTGGGGCGGTCAGGCACTCGCAGTACGACCTCGTCTCGTACCACAGCGCCCAACAGCACCTGCGCGAGCGGCGTGTTCGCCGCCAAGAATCCTTGTTCAAGGTCGGTACGACACGTGGTGATGCACACCGCCTTTTCGTTCTCAGGGTTCTCCGCCGAGGCATACGTCACGGTGTCGCCCACCTCCACTTCGAGGTCGTCGTCGTCCACCAGCAATTCGACTTCCGGCACCAACTGCTGGGTCGCTGGCCTCGTCGGCGGCGTGGCAGGGGACGTGACGGTGCACGCTGGAGGCATCGCAGGCCCAGGTGCACCAGGTGTCGGCGGCAGGTCGAACACCGGCACCGCTGGTGCGCCATCGCCTTCGCTGCTGGCAACCAGCCCTTCCGGCAGAGGTTGGTCTTCAAGGGTAGCCAGGAATGCCAGTAGCTTCTGCGTCTCCCCTCTCGGGTTGCGGAACCACTCGGTTGACCAGATGCGCCAGATACGGTTCTCCCAGCCCAGGCTTTCGAGAATTTCCTGGCGAATACGGTCGCGGTCGCGTACCGACACGCCGGTGTGGTAACTGGCACCATCGCACTCGACCGCCGCCAGATAGGCGCCCGGGTAGCGTGGGTGCTTCACAGCGATGTCCAGTCGGAAACCGGCGACGCCAAGTTGCGGCACGACCTCGTAGCCGGCGTGCCCGAGGACATCGGCTACGGCTACTTCAAAGTCGCTGTCCGGCTCCTGCCCAATGGGACCGACAACGGCGAGCACCCCGCTGCGCGCATATTCCAGAAAACCGCGCAGCGCGCGCGTGCCTTCCGGGGTGCTATTGTCGTCGATGATGTTCTCCGGCAGCAGCGAGCTGAATACTCGTGTTGACTGCCGTGCCCTGGTAAAGAGCACATTCAGCCGCCGCCAGCCGGTCTGACGGCCGATGGGGCCGAAGTTCTGCCGCACGACCCTGGTGTTGGGAGCCGGGCCGAAAGTGGTGGAAATGAAGATGACGTCGCGTTCGTCGCCCTGCACTGCCTCGAGGTTTTTGACGAAAAGGCCCAAGTTTTCTTCTTCCCACTTCTGCCGAAAGCTCTGTGCTGCCGGGAAGTTCCGGCAGCGAGCCTCGAGCATGTCCTCGACCAGGTCGCGCTGGCGAAGGTTCAGGGTGACCAGCCCAAGCGAGGCGTTTGGTCGCCGTTGCATGTGCTCCAGCGTCGCATCGACCACGCGGGCCGCCTCGACGTGATTGAGTTGTGCCTCGTAGATCGCGTCGGGCACGTACTGATAGTGCAGGCCGAGTTCGGTGCTGCGTCCATACGGTGACGGGAACACGATCAGCCGCGAGTCGTAAAACTGGCGGTTGGAGTAGGCAATGAGCGATTCGTGCCGAGAGCGGTAGTGCCAGCGCAGCGTCCGCACCGGGCGGAAGTGTCCGATACAGACGTCGAGAATGCTCTCCGAGTCGGTAATCGCCGCCTGCTGCAACTCGTCCTCGTCGCTGCCAATGCTCAGCTTGTCGAAGAAGCTGGTCGGCGGCAACTGCTTGGGGTCACCGACGACGACCAACTGCTGGCCACGAGCAATGCTGCCGATGGCCTCCTCGGGTTTCAACTGCGAGGCCTCGTCCATGATGACCAGGTCGAACTTGAGTTGGCCGGGCACGAGGAACTGAGCCACCGCCTGCGGACCCATCAGGAAGCAAGGCTTGAGCGCCTGCATTGCCTGCCCCGATGCGAAAAGCATTTGCCGAAGTGTCACACGTGCTTGTGGATGCGCCACCATGTGGTGGATGAGCTCAAGCTCGGTCCGTTCACCAACAATGGCGCTGCGACGTCCTGCCGGAGGTGTCCGCGCCTGGCACGCACGGTAGGCGCAGTCCTGGCCGCGCAACTTCAGCACGGCCCGGTCAAGCGTGCTGTATTCCCGGCGAACCTCGTCGTGGGTCGCACCAGAGAAACGCTGCAGCGTGGGCTGCGTGACAAAGATGTCCTGCGCGATCGAAGCGTAGAAGCGATAAGCGTACACGGCGGCAAGATGGTCCGGCGACACCGCGCTCTGCTCCAGCGCATCGACAAACGCCGTTAAGCCGCGTTCGCGGGCCTGGTGCGCGGCCTGGCGGTACTGCACCCACGGCAACAGTGTTTCCCGTGCTGCCAGAGCCTGCTGGCTTTTGGCCACGAGCCGCGCCGGAAATGCTTCGTCATCCGGCCCGTTGACCCAGCGTGGCAGGTCGAAATGACCATACCGCCTCATCGTCTCGGCGAAAGCACTCACCACGTCCCAGCCCCGCTGCACGGCGGCGAGGTGTCGATTGAGTTCGTGCCACACACCGCCAGCGGCACGGGCGAGAAGTCCCTGGCTCACCGTCGGCGGCAGAGCCGCCTGCCGCACCCGCCGGCCGTATGTCCATGCCGCCCGCACCGGTTCCATCAGGGTGGCCTCGCCCTTGAAGTGCGGACCGAGCAGCGCCTGGGCCTCGGCATTGCCTGTTACCGCCGCCACCGCTGCCGGCAAGGCCAGGTGGGCGCGCACCGCCTGCAGTATTTTGCCGGCGTTGTGATCGGGCGTGCCCCAGGTCGCCAATTGCACCAACGCGGCAGCCAGCGCCCTTGCGCTATCCTCAGCCAATTGCACCTGCTCGGACCAGCCGGGCTGTCGTCTGAGCGCCATACGTATGGCCGGTGCCGCCTGTAGTAGTCCGGCAAACAGCCCCGCGAGCGTGCACAATGCAGCGCGGGCACACGCCAGCGCCGGCGCCTCAGCGGCGCAGCGGGCAAGCTGCAATTCATCCCATTGCGCAATCGCTATCAGGGCCGGGTCGAGCCCGACGTCGGTCAACTGGTCCCGGCAGAGGTCCAGCCAGCGCGCCAGCCGTAAAGCGCCGGACAGGTCCGGTTTCTGCGAGTGATAAAAAGGTCCAAGGGTGTGTCGCAGAGCTTCATCGTGATGCCACTGTTCCTGGCTGCGCCCAAGATCGCGCCGCTGCTCGAGGTCGGCCAGCCGCTGGGCTATCGGCAGCTTGCGCTGGTGGCGGTCGAGTTGGCGGTGCAAGGCGATGGCTTTGTGCCAGCGCGGCTGCAACACGCGATACCAACGCTCTCCCTCGCGCAGCGTCACGATCGCGCCATCGAGTTCGGCTGCCGCCACCGGCGTGTCCAGGTAGAGTTGTTCTTCCAGCCTGGCCTTGAGGGCTTCAAGAGCGGCCCACTCGCTGGCGCCGGCTTCGAGCCGCGCGACCGTCCCCGGCGCCTGCACACCCGAATGCCGATAGGCGAGGAGATCGCGCGGGGCTTTTGCCGCCAGGTCGAAAACGGCGGCAAGCTGGGAGAGGCAACGGGGCGATTCAGCGAAGGGTACGCTCGTGAGATCCGCCAGAGCCTTCATCTGCTGTAATGCCGCGCGTCCTGCATCGGCCTGGAGCAGCAGTTGTTGGCGCAGGGTCTTGATCCNNGCCCACCAGCGTCCTCTCGACTTGTTCGGCAGCCACCGCCGTTGCGTCGTCGGCAGAGATATCGGGTTGCAGGACGCCTGCGCAATCGCACCGGTAGTTGGTGACCGTATCCAACTGCCCAGTCAGTTGTCGCACTACCGCCTCGGCTCGCGCCCCGGCTGGGTCAGTCGACGTAAAGAATAGCGGGATGAGTTCAGGAGTCCATGCCGTGGTTTCCGGTGGCGCGAGGTCAACCAGACTCCTGATGAGTTCCGTCGTCGCCCTGGAACCGAGCGTCAGCCGCGAGTCACCCAGAAAGACGGTAGTCGCCTCGATCGCTGCCCGAAGATCCTGAAACTGTGGGTAGTAGCTCGTCAAGAGACGTTCGATCTGCAAGTCCACGCCTGGGGGAAGCACATCGACATCGAAGCCCCAGAACGGGTGACTCGGCCCATAGCCGCCCAGCGCTTCGAACTGGCGCACCAAGTGCGCCAACGTGTTCTGCTGAGCCGAGAAGTCCGCCGCCGATACTTCGGAAGCCTGTCGAACCGTGAGTTCCTGCAGCGGCAGCCAGTCGTCGCCGCTGGCTTGCCGATACTTCTCGGCGCGCCAGAGGACCTGATGTACTGTCAGGTCCTGCACGTTGCCCTGCACGCTATTGAGAAGGTCG
>DMNR01000190.1:4982-9659 GCA_003452655.1 Actinomycetota bacterium
CGATCACCAGGTTCTTGCCGGCGAACACGTCGATGAGTGCGCTGTGCTGCGAACTGTCTGCGTCGTAGATTAGCGGAAGGTCTTGCAGCGCGTGGCCGTCGATGGCATGCAGCGGTGCATGGTAGCGCAGGCCGTCGCCGACCTCGTTCGCCGGCGGTGCCCCTTCGAACACCATGCGCACAATGTCATGCTCGACCAGGATCGAGGCGCCATCCGCATCACGCGGCCAGTTCTCCGGGGCGAGCTCGCGATCGAGCAGCATCTTGGCGAAGGACAACAAGGCGATACACACCCGGCGCTGGACCTTCCAGCGTGCCTTGCGCTCGATCTGCTGAGCCAGAGTCCGCCAGTACTCCTCTGGCCCAGCCTCGTCGTCGAACTCGGGAAGGTCGAAGTTGTATTCCTGCTTGAGCTTCTCGCGTAGTGACCGATTCTCTTCGATGTCCTCGCCGGTGTATCGCAGACCGAAGGACAGGTGCCCGGTCGCGGCGTCGACTGGCAACGGTTCGAATCTCACCGGTACCGCGATGAGGGGTGCGGTCAGGAGCTTGTCACTGTCGTTGTTCTCCGGGAACTCGAGCAAGCCGAAGACGAGGTAAAGGATGTTGGCACCGGTTTCGGCTAGTGCCGACTTCGCCTCGCGCTGCAGCTTGCGGCAATGCCGGGCGAGGTCGTCGGCGTAGTGGAGCGCGCGCACCTCACTATCACCCAGCGCTCTGGTGACCGTGCCGAGTTCCAGCGCCGGGTCAATTTTTGCCAGTTCTGCCGCGTCCCTGATCTCCGGGCGGCTGAGTCGGTCGCCGACCATCAACCAGTGACTACGCGCCGGCTCGGGAATCGGCAAGACAGATAGCTCGTCTCCTTTGGCAAGCAGCCTGCGGCAAATCCTGTCGGGAGAGCAGTGCACCAAGGGCAACCCGCGGCCGGGGCTTGCCTTGAAGTCGAGAAGCCGATTTCGTGCCGTGAGGTCCAGGAGTTTCAGCCGCATCCGCTTAAGCTCTTTGGTTACCTTGGCCGTGCGCTCAGGGTCAGGTTCGTTATCGTTAAGTTCAACGGGGCTCATCGGACCACCTTTGCACGGTAACGGAATTAGCCACGCACTGCAAATTCCGCATTACAGCGCTCCGGCTGGAATGACTACGTGGACGACACGGCGCTCTGCTGGAAGTATCGATTTCTCAAACGATGTACCGGGCGGGGGTAGCTTCTCGGCGTATCGATCAAAGGCGGTGTGATAAAAGTTCCGCAGGATGAAGTCGATGAACCAGAACGGCGTCATCGGTGCCGTCACTGGAATTCGGCAGTTCTCGTATTGCCCAAGTGTCAGATGGGACTTGGGGTGGACCAACTCCCGGTGGACGCCGTCTCGGGAGTCATAGTCGAATCGTACGGGGAACGGAACAATGCTTTTGGCAACAACATCGGCGTATATCTCGTCTTCCAGATAAATATCCGGGTTGTTCTGGAACTCTTCGAGGTGCGGTGCCGGGAAAAACGCCAGCCGGTGGCGTTCGAGCTTCCCGCCGGCGAACACGTACATCATCTGCACAAGTGCCCCGTCAGGCATCATCGCGTTGTAGGCGCGCGCTTGTACGAGATGATCGTAAATCTCATGGTATGTCCGATCTTTCAGGGCAATGGATACGTGCTTAGCCTGGGGGAAGGTGACCTCCACACATCCACCCGTGACTTCGCGCCGGAATGCGAAGTTCTGGTCACCAGCCAGGCCGACCTCCACGAGGTAGCCGACAATTCCGTCGATCTGTTTCTTGATGTCTTCCGGGGTAGGCATGCGACTCACCCGTTCTTCCTGATCAGGAGTTCTTCGAGCTTGGCCCTCAATCCCTCGTCCAGATCCTCCGGGTGGACGCTGCCGGATTCGAGGTCGGTGATCAGGTCGACCAAATTCTGTTCTCGGCTCCTCAGTCGTTTGCGCTCTTCTGCGCTCATGTCGCGGTGGACAATCTGCAGTTGTTGGCGCTGCTCCTTAGTCGGATAGGTGAAATGCAGTTCGAAATTCCGTCCTTTGAGCTTATCGTACTCGCTCATGAGCTGTATCATTCCGCTACCGACACCGAGCACACGGACCCAAGCCTTGCTTCTGGTGATGGCGGTGAACAGCCGATTGCGGATGCTCGCCAGGTTCCATGCGGAAGACTGACAGTCCTGGGCATTGAGAATGTAGACCATCCCGGCCTCGTTGCCCTTGGCCCGGAAAATACCCGTGAAGGTAACGGATGCGGCATCCGGCTGGAAAAAAACGTCCGGGTCTGTGTCGACTCCGGCAAGGTGTGAGTTGATCCCCATTTCCAGCAGGCGGCGACGCACGGGGCCGACTTTCTGCCGGGTAGTCAGAGGATCGGGGTTGATGACGACGATGTCGTCGTGCCTCAATTCGTCACACTCGATGTTTTTCCTGATCGCATCGACCAACCATTCGGCTTGCGACTGTTCATTCTCGAAAGGAATGAACTGTACGAGGTCGTCGATCGGAGAGTGATCTTCGAGGAAGTTCGGGCTCGACTCCTCGGTTCGGCAGAGCGTCACGGATGAACCTGCTTTCAGCTCGCCGTCCTTCCTTTGGTATCCAATCTCCTCCCAAAGCTGGGTATGGTCGAACATTTGAACCAATCCCGTCCAACCCGCCCTCGGCGGGTCCCGATAAATCCCGAAGCCGAGAGAATGCGCGGTCACAAGCACCGGACGTGAGTTCCGGTAGCACTTTTCGAGGACGATGTCGCGACGTGGCTCGTCACGCGCTGATCTCTCGAACTGAACCTTGGGCGAACCATCCGCTTTCGTGCCGAAAATCTCCTCGGGGGATGGCAACGATTCGCCGGCTAGGTTCTGCAATTCGTCGTAGGCGTAGACCAACCGTTTGTGGTCGTCCAGCAGTTCGTAGCAGAGCCTCAGGAACGCCGGCGAGAAGTCCTGTGCTTCGTCGACGAGGACCGCGTCGTAAATCGCTCGCTGCTCGCGAATCTGGCCTATCGCTCGTTCGCACACGCCGGCGAATTCCTTTCCTTGACCGAAGACGCTTTTCGCCGATCGAAAGTCGAGGTATTCCACGTCGTGGGCGCGGCAGAACTCGTGATAGATGCCATCGCGCTCGCCTCCCCCCGGCGCCCCCCAGGCGTTGACGATGCGCAAGTTGTCCCAGTCGGGCTCCTCGCCCGTTTGTTCCAGGGAGAAGTTATTGATGAGGCGTCGAAACTGCCCCTTGAGCGAACGCGTGTTGAACGTAACGGCGATGCGCCACTCGGGATGTTGGGCATGGAGATAGGCCGCCTTTAATGCCAGAACGATGGTCTTGCCCGATCCCGCGAGGCCCCGGATACGTTGTACTCCTTCGACCGTTTCAAGGACCGCCTTGCTTTGCAGATTGTCGAGCGTGGCGATCGAGTCTTCGAGACGCTTCAACTTGGCGCCTCGCGAGTCGTCTCGGGTCACGTTACGCTTCGTCCGGCTCTTGCGAATCGTCGAAATACTCTGTAGTGCGGACAATGCAGCCTCGTAGGAGTCTTCTTCCTTGCTCTGCCATTCGAAATCTTCGAGCGCCTGCATGAGCGTGTCGACGTTGGCGAGCGGATAGACGTCTTTCACGTATTTGTCCGGCTCGCAGACGCCGGGCGCGAACGAGATCGTGTGGATGGGGACGATCAGGTCTCTGCGCCGCATCAGTTCCCGATGAGGCTTGAGCCGGGCTTCTAGCTTGTTTGCCGAGTCATCCTGGCGAAAGCCGTAATCCCCTGGCTTGGTTCCCTCAATCAGGTCGAAGATGATGATTCCCTTTTCGGCACTGACCCAAAGCGCGTCGATCGGGTGTCGCCCCTCGGACGTGCCGATGATCGGGTATCCGATGAACAAATGGCCCTTCAAGTCCGTGCTTCGTGAAAAGACGTCGGCCAATGCTCGGCTGGACACCGGTTTGTCGTTGGTGCCTCGAATTATCGATATCGGGTCACTCATGAGTCCCTCCTGAAGTCGAATCTAGACGTTATGCGTATCACGCACCCATCGCGCCCCCTGGTCGCTCAACGTGGCAGCCAAAATGTCGCGCCTGGCGTGCTGTACTAAGCGGGCTGATAACGCAGCTGTTGAGTTCCGCTTCGCTCCACTCCACCGGCTTGACAGCTGACGCGTTAGAGTTGCGGGCGGCGTTCGGTGAACATACCATCGACAGGCACTGGCGGAAATTCTTGGGCATACCCGATGTCACAGCAACGCCCATCCCGTCACCGCGCCAGAAGCATCAACAATAGCAGATTGAGAACCAGCGAAACATCGGCAACGATCCGCCAAGTGAGGAGCGGGTTGCGCATCAACAGCGGCATTACCGGCGGACGGTTGAGCTGGCGGTTGGCGCCGCGTTCGAGTGCGAGCTTGCAAGGCCGACACAAAGGGGGCTTGAATGAGGTTCGAGGTTGTTCAATAAAATCCGAGCTTGACCACTTTGGCTTCGCTTCCTTTCGTATGCCCTTGCGCCGTGATCTTGGTTTGCAACCGGTACGAGGAATGACCGACGTCGACTTCGAGCGGCATGCAGGCAGGGCTCCGAAAAAGAGAGGGCGGCAGGTCGCAATGTACCTTGCCGCCCCGAACTGCGCAAAGAAATCAGCCAACAAGAAATCAGCGCATCAGATTTTCGCCGCGGTCAGATGCGCCGCACCCCAGGTC
>DMNR01000259.1:0-5529 GCA_003452655.1 Actinomycetota bacterium
GCACGACGATGCCACGCAGGGAATCGCCGACGCACGCTCGCGGCGAACTGAACGGCTCCCAGCGGAACAAAGATCAACGCGCTGACGATGTGCAGCACGATCGGCAGCGGAAGCCCACTGATCCGCTCATCTGTCGGCATAAGCGAGGGCCCGCCAGCCAACTGGATAACCCGAAGCGTTCCCGCGATCAACGGAATCGCGCCCAGCACGACCAGCGCGGCGACAACCGTCCAGTCGCGTAGAGCGCCCGACCTGCGTCGGGCCGGGCGCTCAAGCGGCAACATCGTGGTCATCGGACCGCAATCGGATCCGTGTGAAGCGAAGGTGCGTCGCCGTCGAAGTCGAGGGCTGCGGCGGCAGCACTAGCAGCTTGCTTGCGCTGGTCGCGCCACAACGAAATGCCGAGGCCAATGAGTGCCACCCCCACTGGCAGAGCGAAGAACCTGTTGAAGGACTCCGGCAGAACTGCCAACGCAACGGTGCTGATGGTTCCGACCGCGAGCAACGCTGCGGCCCACCTCGCGAGGATTCCAGCGCGGAATACCGCGATGCCAAAGATCAGGCCGCCGAGCATGTAGCCGATGCCGGAAATCGTGAGGACCGCCTGCATGAGTCCAATGCTGCCAACCGCATTTCCACCGACCGCCACCGTCAACACGTCGCTGACGAATTGCGGGTCGGAATCCGTCAGCGAAGGCAGCACGAACGCTGCCAAGAACTCGACGCCGAACATGAGGAAGTAGCCGACGCTGAAGATCAGGTAGCCGCTAAGGCCGAGCAGGCCCACTTGCCTAAGCTGCCGCAAGTAGATTCCCGTGATGCCCGCGAGCGCGAGCATTGACATCAACGCTTTCGCGAGACTGCGAACCATGAAATCGGTCGTCGTCACTGTGTGAAGGTCCAGCGGCGGGTGATTGATCTGGACGGCAACAAATATTGCACCAGCGGTCGCGGCCGCAATGCCAGCGGCCTGGCCGAGTCGTTCGGGCGTGATCTTCATCGAAAGCTCCTGGTCATCGAGGTCCGGTGGACTGGTGTCCGACCTACTTCGCGACGTTAGGAGCCGACGGGGTGACCCCACATCACAATGTGATGTGACCGGTGTGGTGATTCGGGCGGTCGGCGTCTTGAGCCAAACCGAGCTTGAGAGAAGCCAAGCTAAAGCAGGCCCAATTCTTGCGCCCTAGTGACAGCAGCACGTCGAGTGCTGACATCAAGCTTGGTGAAGATCCGTTTGGTGTGAGTGCGCAAAGTGTTGACCGAGATGAAGAGCTGCCGGGCGATCTCTGGGCCGGTGAGATCCGTTGGCAACAGCCGGAGCACGTCGAGTTCCCGCTGACTGAGCGCATCGTCGAGGACGGGCGCAATTGACCCGCCCGCCTGTCGCCGCCGAACCAAGGTAATGAGCCGTTGCGCAAGCTCCGCAGGTCCGGTTCGCCCTTGGTCTTGCGCGAGTTTGCCCAGGAGTTCCACCATCGGCTGACCTTCATCAAGGAACAGCCGAACGTATCCAACGGGCTCACCCTCGGCGACCGCTGAACTGATGTCGTCAAGTGCAGCGTCCATCTCGCCGCGGGCCGCGTTCGCCAATCCGCGCAACATGGTCGCCTCGACAAGGCCGCCACCACGTCCGGCTTTGGTGGCCTCGATGACGCTGTCAAGTAGGTAGATCGCCTGCTCGTCCGCCTCGCTTTCGATGCCCGCGGCAAGTTGTTCTGCAAGGAGTAGCCGTACTTCAGTGAGCGCGTTGTACTGATCGAGGTAGCCGTCACCTTCGGCGCCCTCGTCCCGAAGCGCGGTGGCCCAAGTTCTTGCGCTCGCGAGGTCGCCCAAACTGATCCAGATTCTCGCCCGAGAAGCAGCGATCGGCCGCACGTCGGGAAAGAACCCAGGCAGGTAACGCTCCTCGGCCTGATCGAGCATTTCGAGAGCGCCAGTCAGATCACCTTCGGCCACCATCAACCCTGCCATTGCGACGAACCAGCGATATCGATTCTCCGGAAGTGACGCGGAGTCGCCGAGTTCCTTCGCCGTCGTGAGATGCCGCGCTGCCTGCTCGACATCCCCGGCCTCGCGAAGAACGTCCGCCAGCCCAACGTGGAGATCCGCGGCAACCGCGAGTGCAGGACCCGGATGCTCTTCGGCGGTCTTCAGAGTGCGCTCATACAAACTGCGCGCCTGATCAGGGCGTCCATCAGCGATCGACATGTCGGCCAGAACAACGCTCGCACCTAGCGCGTCTGCGATATTCCCGGCGGCACGAAGCTGCGCGACCGCCTCGCTGAAAGTTTCCACGGCGACGGGCAGATCTCCTGCCGCCCAGGCAGCCAGCCCCAGAAAGCCTGCAGCGCCGCCACGCGAAAGGTGATCGTCGGGATCAGCGAGATCAGCGGCGCGCCTCGCATTGACCACCGTCTCCTCTACGTCGCCACGCGCTTGCGCAACCGACGCGCGGTAGATCGCGATGGTCGCTGGCAGCGCTTGCATCTCCTTGTCGCGCGTTCGGGCGAGGTCTCGCAACTGATCGGTGGCCGCCCAGGAAATCGGAGGCCAGGAATCGCTCACCTCGCCTTCGGCAACATCTAGCCACTGCTCAACACCGTCCAAGTCACCTGTGACGAGCCGCGACCACGCCTTCGCCGTCGCAAGCAAAGGGCGGGTTTGTAACTCGTCGTCCGACACCAGATCGACCCAGTCGATGATCGTTCCGCTCTGGCGTCGCTTCCGAAGATCCGACAAACCCAGTTCGACGAGATCCGCCGTCCGTCTCGTGTAACAACTGGCCGCCGCATGGGTAAGCGCATCCCCGAGCATTCCTTGTTCCGCGTACCAAGCACCCGCGGCGGCATGTAGCTCGCGCACCCGCGGCGGAGACTCAGATGTCAGTCGCGCCCGAAGCGCGTCGGCGAACAGGTGGTGATAGCGATACCACTGCCGCTGCTCATCGAGTGGAACGACGAAGACATTGCCGCGATCGAGTGCCTCAAGGGTTGCGCTGCCGTCGCTGCGCTCGGTGAGTCTGTCGCAAAGATCCCCCGTCAACTGGTGCAGCACCGATGTGGCGATCAGGAATTGCCGGGTCTGCTCAGTCTGGCCAGCGAGCACCTCCTCGACGAGGTAATCCAAAACGAATCGGTGGCTACCACTGAACGAATCAACGAAGTCGCCTACCGCTCGTAAACTTCCTTCGCCCCCTCGGACCGACAACGCCGCCAGCTGAAGGCCGGCCGCCCAGCCCTCCGTGCGGGATTCCAGAGCCGCCACCAACTCCGGTTCAAGGTCAAGCTCCATGACGCGATTGAGGAACACGTCCGCCTCGTCTTGAGTGAAGCGCAGGTCCGCGGCCCGGATCTCCAGCAACTCACCACGACTGCGCAGACGCGCGAGGGGCAGCCCAGGGTCAGCGCGAGTGGTCATCGCAACAGTCACGTTGGGCGGCAAGTGATCGAGCAGGAACGCCACCGCATCGTTGACTGACGGAGAATCAGCGAGGTGATAGTCGTCCAACGCGATAACGGTCCGCCCGTCAACTTCGTCAAGATCGTTAATCAGGCTAGCGACGACTTCTTCAGTCGGCAGTATCCGGGAATTGGTCAACAGCGCGAAAGCCTCCTCCCCGACGCCGTCGGCAACGCCACGAATTGCCGTCGTCAGGTCGGTGAGAAATTGACCCACCTCGGAATCTCCATCATCGAGAGAGACCCACGCCACCAATGTCGGATGTCGGTCTTCGGCTTGCGCGCCCGTCGCCAGCCATTGGCTAAGCAGTGTCGTCTTCCCGAACCCTGCGGGAGCCGCAATGAGCAGCAGCCTCAGCATTGAAGTTGTCGCGGAAGCCGCCTTGATCAGACGCAGTCGAGGAACGAGTTGGCGGCGAAGCGCCGGAGCTCTGAACTTCGTGCCCGGTACCGCCATGCCTGCACGGTACCGCCCGGCGACGGCAAATGGACTTCCGCGCGTGACCAGCAAGGTTCAATTTTGCCCTAGCCTTCAGCCATCCCGTCAGGCAATAATGAAAGGCATGATCACCGTGACCGAGCCACAGGTGTGGACCATGATCGGACTCATGGCGGGCGTCTTCTTTTGCACGATGACGTTGATCTCGACGATGTTCACCCGCGTCGTGCGCTCCGAAATCGGTGGCCTGCGTGGTGAGATGAATGCGGGAATCGGTGGCCTGCGCGGCGAGATGAATGCTCGCTTTAATGCGGTCGACGCTCGATTCGACGCCGTAGAGATTCGCTTCAACGGTGTCGACGCACGCATCGACAACCTCGACCGCGACGTCCAATTCCTGATGCACCGCGAAATCAACCGCGACAACTAACGCGACCTTCAACCACCGCTCAAGCTGCTGCTGCCGCAGGCGCCCTTCTGGGCACATCGTGGACGGATGGGTAGTACAGCCGCGCATACCAAGGTGGCGAGAACGGCGCCCACGTCCCGGCGGGTAGCCCGAGGCGGTCAGCCACCACCCACATGACCGACGGGTCGTGACCCATTCCCAAGTGACTCGCGTAGACCCGAACGTTCTCGTGCCGATCATCGACGGGCGCTATGCACGTGCGCCAATCAACAATCCCGTCAAGGCGCGAGTAGATCGATGTCGCCGGAACCGGCAAGGGCGGAAGACTGCGCTCCTCCTCGGGCCACTCCGTGCGTGGCGCGTGCAACCCCAACAACTGGTTGATCACGTCGAAGCCCCGCGCAGGTTCGCGGTAGCGATAGCGGAACGGCGATCCCATCGTGATGACTTGCGACACCGAATCAGGCACTTGCCGAGCTACCAGGCGCGCGAACACACCACCGAGACTCCATCCGACCAACGCGACGGGTTGGCCTGAACTCTGCGCCAAGTCCTCAACCATCGGCCGCAGACTGCTGAGGACCTTTCGAGTCGGTCCGACGTTAACTCCCAGCCCCCAGCCATCCGCGTTGTAGCCGAGACCGCGCAGGTATCCGCGCAAGGGTGCGGTCGAGAAGTCCCCCGCCGCGAGGCCTGGCATCACAATCACAGGTTGACCGTTGCCGCGCGGAGCGATCGATAACCAGGGCTGCCCAAGCATGAGGCAGCCAAATGTGCTGAGCGATCGGACATGCTCGGTCAAGTAGAGCGGAACCGAACCCCGCGCTCCTGCAACTCTCATGGCACTACTCCTCACCTCGGCGCCCGCCATGCCAATGTAGCCGTCGGCAATCTACCCGTTTATGCCTCGTCGTTGATTGTCCACAACTGCGCGCTCGGCAACGTCACGCCCACGGAGATTCGCACTAGCCTTCCACCGTCCCTTGCCGGCATACTGAGGAGATGATCACCGTGACCGAGCCACAGGTGTGGACCATGATCGGACTCATGGCGGGCGTTTTTTTCGGCACCATGACACTGATCTCCACCATGTTCACCCGCGTTGTCCGCTCCGAGATCGGTGGCCTGCGCTCCGAGATCGGTGGCCTGCGCGGCGAGATGAACGCACGCTTCGACGCCGTCAACGGACGGATCGACAACCTCGACCGCGACGTCCAATTCCT
>DMNR01000259.1:5658-5963 GCA_003452655.1 Actinomycetota bacterium
CGCGAAATCAAACGCGACAACTAGATCGCGCTTGAGGCCCTCGACTCCAGCCATACTGAACGGATGCTCAGAACGACCGGCCTACCAACCCGAAACGACGGTCCCGAGTTGGAACCCGTCGTGGATGGATTCATCGTGCGAGACGAGTCCAGCGCCTCGGCAACCTGGCTGAACAGAACATCAGCACTGATCCTGGAACTGTGCACCGGCCATAACTCCGCGCAGGCAATCGCGGCCGCCATCGCTACGGCATTCGAACTATCCGAGCCGCCAATAGCCGCGGTGGACGAGTGTCTCGATGATCT
>DMNR01000259.1:6161-6483 GCA_003452655.1 Actinomycetota bacterium
CTGGCCGCCAGATTGATCACCTACGACACCAAGAGCTCCCGGAGTGACCGTGCCAGCCTCCTGGTGTGTGTGACCGCACCGCAAGGAACCGTCAGCGCTGCCACGACGCTGGCATTAAAGTCCCTCGCCGCGTTTGCGGAGGATAGTGGTTTCGGCCTTGATGTCCTCATCGCTACCGAACCCAGCGTGAGACTCGCGCGCAATCGCGCCGCCAGCGCAGTCGCACAGTTGCCCTCCCATACTCACCTACTCTTGCTGCACACCGACACAGCGTTCACACCCGAACAAGTTGAGCGACTACTCCGCTCAGGTCACGACGTCG
>DMNR01000230.1 GCA_003452655.1 Actinomycetota bacterium
CTTCGACGCTATGACCCTGCCCCGTCAGTTCGGCTTGTGTCGCAGCGAGGTGTTGCTCCCAGGTCACATAGAATTCACGGACTCGATCGTGCCCAGCCTTTCCTGCGAGCACCTTCCGGTCCTCTTCGGATAGACCGGAGAGTCCATCACGGAGCGCCTGAGCCTGTTCCGCGAGCGAACGCACACGTACTGCGGATCGCTCGATCTCGGTCGTCAGGGTTCGGTGGCGTTCCAGAGTCCCATAGTTCTCCCGTAGTCGACCAGCAACCTCTTGCCGCTTGCGGTCAATCTCCTCCAGATCCCGCTGGATGGGTGCGGTCACGAATCGCAGCAACTCATCGACCCGAATCGCGACGCTGCTCAGTTGCTTTTGGCTGTACGCCTGGATGGGAAGGAGGCTCTGGATCACGCTTTCGCGGACCTTCTCGAAGTCCCCGTCGCCAACCTTGAGTAGGACTGTGCCATCGGCGGCGTACCTACGCACGGCGTGTGTGATGCCGTTGATCACGCAGTGCACCTCGACGTGCGCTTCCTGCGGCTTTAGCGTCGCATCGATCAGTCGTCGCTGCCGTACGCGCGGATCGGCGACCTCGTCGTCCTCCGTTGACTTGGCCGGCTGATCGCACAGAGCCCAGCGCAGGTAATCCAGGATCGTGGACTTGCCGGTTCCGCGACCGCCAATGAGTGCCGAGTATTGCGGGTTTAGCGCGACATCGACCCGCCCCATGAACTTGCTGTTCGACACGACGAGCCGGGAGATCCACACGTTCGGCAGCGAGGGCTCGGTTTGAGCAAGCCGAGACTCCTGCGCGAGACAAGCCTGTCGGAGGGCTTCAGCGGTGGGAACCGCCCACTTGACCCAAGTCGAATGCTCTCCGAGCGTCGAGAAGTCAGCTTTACGCGCATCCGACGTCTGGAAAAGCGCGAGCCGCTTCGACCCCCAGGCGGAATCCCCGCCTTCAAGGATGCGCTTCTCCCCGACGTGCCTCGGCTTGTCGAGGTTGGTGATCGATCCATCTAGGTAGCCGCCAACGGCCACCATGTCGCGGTACTTCACCTGGAATGATGTTCGCAGCAGAGTCTTGTGCCCTGAAGGGGTGATGTTCGGGAGCATGATGTACCGGCCACGCAGCCAGTCGTGTTTGTCTAGCTTGGCATGGATTTCGTTGATGTCGCCCGAGTCCAGAAGAACGGTCGTCTGCGGGAGCGAATCAAGCTTTGGGTCCACGGGATCGAAGTGCAGCGCCTTCAGAACATCATCCAGGCGATCTTCCGGGAACTCCGCATCCAGAATCATGATCGCTTGGCACGGGACGCTACAGGTCAGCTCTAGCGCCGGGAACACGACAAGTCGCTGGGCCCCCGGGACCTCGGTACCGTCCGGGAGCACTTCTGCCGCTGCTGCGCGTTTAACGTAGGGGTAGAACGCAAAGTCGTGGTGGTCCGAGATTGCTACCGCTTCGAGTCCCCTTTCACGTGCGGCTGCAACGAACGACCTTGCCCAGGTCTTCCTCTCAGCGAGAGTCGGCCTCGCGCCATCCCATTGCGTGTCTCGGGGAGTGTGGACTTGGAAGTCAGCGCGGTAGAAGTGGCCGCCTCTGTCCTGCAGTGCGATAGCTCGCACCAAAGTGTCGCTCATGATGCCTTCAATCGCGTGCCGTCTGTGCAGAAGTATCCAATCATCCGGAGTGTCATCGGTTCGCTCCATCAAGCGCCAAGGTCAATGCGGCGTGCGCGGCCTTGAGGACTTCGACACCCCTAATGCTTGGTACGGCCAGGCCGGCCTCAACGAGACGGCTGGCGATAACACGCTTCCCTGGCAGCGGGTGGCCGTTGGCCCTCGCCCAGTCGCTGACGATCCGCGGCCATAGCGCCGACCCGTTGTCGGGAAGGCTTGGAACATCCTCGACTGTGACACGCTCGGCACCGGCAGCCTCATTGATCAGCGTTGCGATGACCTGACGGTACGGAGTCGGTTCAAGCAGATTCTCCAGCGTCAATGCTCCGAGCGTGACGATTCGCCCCTCTGGTACACCGGCCTCGATGAGCGCGTCACGCAGTTCGCTTCCGCCGTCGTCACCATCAACTAGGAATGCCACCCTCGCTCCTTCGAGGTCCAGCTCGGGGTACATCGAAACCGGCACCTCGGAAAGTCCCGGGGCGACCTGGTAGTCCAGGTCTTCAGCCCGGATTGCCTTCTTGATGAGCGAAGGTAACATCAGCATCTCGGTTGCGCCCTCGGCTAGAACGACTTTGCGAGCGGCCGAAAACGCCGCCGCGCCCGCGCCCATCGCTAGCATCAAAGGCGAGTAGCCTACTCCCTGGGTCCAGAAACTCCCCTCGACACGACTTCGCTGCCCATTGTTTGGGTCGGGAACTACAGCACGAATATTCGTGCCAAGATCAGGGGGCAAGCACGCCGGCGAGTGTGTCGTGTAGATGATCTTTGCCGCACGGGTCTGCGCCATAAACTCGTTAACCAGGTCGGCCTGGGCATCAATGTGGAGGTGTGTCTCTGCCTCGTCGATCAGGAGAATTGGTGGCACGGCCTGCCCTTTAACCGTCAGAAAAGCGACCAACGCCACGAACATTTGCACTCCGGCGCTGCGTTCGTGGAACTGCGTGATCATGCGTCCATCCTGCTTAACGCGGATTTCAAGACTCGCCCCGTTAATCTTCAGGTGGGCGGAGATCTTCGACTGGTTCCAGACTTCCGCGAACTTCGTCTGCAATGTCTGGTTGGCCTGTTCGATCAAGGTCTCGCGTGCGCCCTCATCGCCGTTGTTGATCTTCTTCCACAGTTCGCTTAGGGAGAGGTCAGCCATCGTGGTGAGGTTTCGGAGCGCGGCAGGTGGCGTGTTGACGCTCTCTTCGGTTAGCTCGTAGTTGGGCTTGAGCAGCCGGTCTTCGTTGGCGAAGAGCAAGATGTCAGGTGAGCGGTTGTAGAGCGTCTCGGCCACCTCATGCGTCGGATCAGGCCGGTCGATCCATTCCTGAACTCGCTCGAGCGCAGTTCGGATCTCACCCCCGAGGCCATGTTCGTCGAATTCGGCCACCCAACTCGCCGGGGCGAGATCGGCCGCCTTTGCTGCGGCCACGGCAACATCAGTGGCGTCGATCCCGAGCACCGTGTTCTTTAGTCGGCTCACGAACGACACGCGACGTTCGTTTGGTTCTTCGCCTCCATCTCCGTCATCCCGATCCGTAGGATCGGCTGTCTCAAGCGCCGCGAGCGCGGCGTCAGTTGATGCTGTTCTCAAGTCGCCGAGGGCCGCAGCGAGTGTGGCAAGGTTCTTGCGCGGGGCAGGTACGACTTCACGGGCGGTTTCAGCTGGCCCAGCCGTTCTGGAGAGCCAGAGTTCGATCGGCTTCTCGTTGAGATCGAGGTGTTCGACCGTGGTCTGGTCTTCCTTGTTGAGCCTGTACTGGACACGCACCACGACGTGAGTGTCGGCGATCTCGCCCGAGATACCCCGCGAGCGTTGCGCCGCTGCCAGCGATTTCCCGTTGTCGATGTAGGCCAGCGCCTTCAGCAGTGTCGTCTTGCCCGCTTCGTTGGGACCGACAATCGCGACGACTTTGTGGTCCAGGTTGATCTGGGCGTCCGCTAGTCGCCCAAAGCCGCTGAACTCTGCCTTCGTGAGACGCACCTTCACCCTCCAGTTCGCCGACACGGCCACTGTATAGTCGCCGACGCTTCCACAGGCGGCCGACCTTGTGCGCAGGTATGCCGTGATCCGCGATCCACGCGGACACCATGTCCTTAGTGGTGCCCAGGTGGACTGCGATCTCTTCGGCGTTCAACCACGGTTGCGACAGCGGAGGCCCCTGACTCGCGTTCTGCCGAGCCTATCCCGGCGTGACCGCGTTTGCCTGGCTTAGACAGGAGCCCTCAAGTTGGGCCACATCTGCGACCGAATTGGGCAACAAGTCGTTGGCGAAGGGGGCCATGGGGCGGCGGTGTCGGCTCCGTCAATTGGTGTGGCCTAATGGCGCACCTGGGTCCGAGTGCATCCCGCTCGGATCAAGCTGAGCTCGGGAGTTTCGGGCTACCGAATCGGGGAGTTCAGGGAACTTGGCCCCACTGTGTGTCCGGAGGGGGACTTGAACCCCCACGCCCGTTAAGGGCACTAGCACCTCAAGCTAGCGCGTCTGCCATTCCGCCACCCGGAC
>DMNR01000415.1 GCA_003452655.1 Actinomycetota bacterium
GAGACCAACGTGGAGTTCTGGGCAGCGATTGTGCTTGACTTCGCCGAAGTTCCAAGCCACATGTTCACGTCTATGTTTACGTGTGCACGCCTCGCGGGCTGGAGCGCACACGTCCTCGAACAAAAGAAGACTGGAAGGTTGATCCGACCTTCTGCACGCTACGTGGGTCCGGCGCCTCGCAAACCAGAAGACGTCAAGGGCTGGAATCCGAACATGATGGCCCCAACTGGTTACACGCTTGCCGACTAGCGACGAGATCGACGTTCGATCGGCTAAGTCGCAAGCCGCCCCATTGCCACACGCTCATGATGTGATTCGTTGTGACGTCTATCGCGACCAGCCGACCCCGATAGGGCGTTGACGTACCACCGCCGCCTAGCCTTTGCGTGTGACTGAACTCCTGATTCCTGCCGAGCTCAAACCATCCGACGGCCGCTTCGGCGCGGGCCCATCCAAGGTGCGACCGGAGCAGCTTGCTGCTCTTGTGGATGCCGCGCCATTGTTCATGGGCACCTCGCATCGCCAGAAGCCAGTCAAATCTTTGGTCGGACGCGTTCGCAGCGGACTCAACGAGCTGTTCTCACTTCCTGACGGTTACGAGGTGGTCCTCGGCAACGGCGGCGCAACTGCCTTCTGGGACATTGCTGCATTTGGCTTGGTCAACGACCGCGCCCAGTTCCTGTCCTTCGGCGAGTTCGGTAGCAAGTTCGCCAAGGGCGTCGGTGCCGCTCCCCACCTCGGTGTTCCGACGATCCACACGAGTGATCCCGGTGATGCGCCGACGTTTACTGCCGAAGCAGGCGTCGATACGTACGCCACTCCCCAGAACGAGACCTCCACAGGCGTCGCCGTGACACCTACCCGCGTCGGCGGCGCTGACGAGGGTGCACTGCTTCTCGTCGACGCCACATCCGCCGCCGGTGGTCTGCCGATTGATATCAGCGAGACGGATGCTTACTACTTCGCCCCCCAGAAGAACTTCGCCTCCGACGGCGGTCTCTGGTTCGCGATCATGTCGCCCGCTGCCATCGAACGCGCCGCTGCAATCGAGGCGTCGGACCGGTGGATTCCGGACTTCCTCAACCTTCAAACGGCGATCGACAATTCCCGGCTCGATCAGACCTACAACACCCCTGCGCTTGCCACGCTGTTCCTCATGGCCGAACAGGTTGACTGGTTCAACGAGAACGGCGGACTGGCATGGACGACAGGTCGCACTGCAGAGTCCGCAGCGAACCTGTACGGCTGGGCCGAAGCCACCTCCTTCACCACGCCCTATGTTGGCGACCCAGCGAAGCGCTCGCAGGTCATCGGGACCATTGACTTCGATGACGCAGTTGACGCAACGGTTGTCGCTAAGACTTTGCGAGCAAACGGCATCGTCGACACTGAGCCGTACCGCAAGCTCGGCCGCAATCAACTCCGGATTGCCATGTTCCCGGCGATCGAGCCCTCCGACATCGCAGCTCTGACGAACTGCATCGACTGGGTCGTCGAGCGCATCTAGCCCTCGTTAGGCATCGTCAATGTCGTGGGGGTTAACCCACCGCACCTGCGGGAACCTCGCAAATCCACGGTCGTACGACACCCACTGGGCGCCGATCTCCATGACCGCCGCTGCAAGCCAGACATCCGTGACATCGGCGCGGCGAGTGCGCGGCGGACAGCGAGGTGAAGATCTCCCAGTGGCGCGCGCCTGGATTCAGGACCGACACAGTCGGTGATCCGAGCAAAGCATTGACGAACTGCATTGCTTCATCCGGCGATTTCGGATTTGAGTAGATCCGACGATCTGTACTGATCCGAATTAAGCCTGCAGCACCGTCGAAAAGAGCCCCAAACCAGCAGGGGCAACCATCAATTCCTTCAGTAGATCTCGGGCTTGATCACAATCGGGCGACGATGCGTCAGCGGCATGAAGTAAGACGTAGACATCAATGCACCTCATCAGGACTGAGCCCTTCATCAAGCGCGTCTTGCAGCGCTGAGTTGTCGTTGATATCGATGCCACGACGAATTCCCATTTCGGAGCGGGGTAGATCCGGAGGCGAATTTTGCCCTGCCACGGCCACCGAACGGGCAATCATCAACCGCAGCGCGTCTTCAATGAGTGACCCCACAGTTTGGCCTTCAAGGGCTGCCTGCGCTTTGACGGCCCTATACAGGTCATCGTTAATCGTCACCGTAGTTCGCATGTTGCACTTTAGCATCATTAGTGCGCATCAAGATGCGGACAACTACGGCAGCGGGATCATCAATAGGGGGTTGTCGGCGCCCTCACTGACCGCGTAGAGAAATCGCGAGTCATAGCTGTACGTCAACCCTTCGCCCTGACCACGGAATCCAATGTCCAAGTCGGCCGGGTCTTCCCCGGGCGGAACCCCCTGGAACTGCGTCCCACCGAAGTAGGTGCGAATGGCGTACGTTCGACCATCGGGCGCAAAGGTGGCATCCGTCGTCATTGCGGGCACCGATCCGGTGGGCCGCAGCGTCACCGTCTTGGAGCCTCCCCACACCGACTTCGGCAGTTCGTAGTAGGCGCCCTGCTTCGACCCTCGCTTCGTAACAATCCAGATTCGCCCGGCCGCAGATGGCTGAACAAGCATTGCCTCTGCGTTGTACGGCTCATCGAAGTACTTCACTGTGATCGTTGCCTGGACCTTGATCGTCTGATCTTTGATCTGCGCGGGCTCGCCGAAGCGATACAAGCGAACGCTTGAATTCGTGGCAGCGTTGTCACCAACGTCTCCGAGCCACAGCACCGGTTGCGAGTCGGCGTCCTTGCCAACAGAGATTGCCTCGGTGTCTCGAGTACTGACCCCGGCCAGGCGCACTTCGGCGCGAACCTCACAGGTGAGCGCATCAAGAGCAAAGATACGAGCGGAGTCTCCGGAGTCGTTGTGCGTCCACAGGATTCCCGGATGCTGCGTCGAGGCCGCCAGGCCGCTGAGCTCATCGAGGCGTGGATCAGTGATACGACATGCCTCTTGCGGATCTGTCGGTGCGTCTATGACCGGACCACCTGGAACCCCCGACTCTCCACCCCTGTCTGCCGTCTCGCCCGAACAAGCAGACAGGGCGAACAGCAGACACGCCACAACTAAGAGCCTGGTGGCCGTTGCAGGATTGCGAGGCATAGGGCTTAGCCTGTCATGTATGTCGAATCCGATCGGCCCCGGCGACCCGACTGAACCACATGGGATCCCCGCGGTGAATCCGCCGCCAGCTGGTCCGCCCACCGCGGAGCAGCCGGCGATCGATCCCACCCAAGCCATGCCACCTACAGGCGGGTACCCGCCGGCAGGTGGATACTCCGCAACTGGCGCATACGGCGCTGCCGGAGGTTACGAGGCTGCTGGCGGCTACCCGCCCGGCGGCTATCCCCCAAGCGCGGGCGGACCTGGCGGGCCTGGCGATCCCTACGGTGACGAGCCGAAGAAGTCAATCACCGGCTGGGTCATCGGTGGAATCGCTCTAGCCGCACTCCTCGGGCTCGTCGGCGGTGCTGTCTGGGCCGCGACGGCGAACAAGGCACCGACGCCGACGCCAACGACCACTTCGTCAAGCGCCTCTCCAACAACCTCGTCTGCGTCGCCAACGCGAACGACGCCGACGCCAACTCCCACGAAGACCACTGCGACACCAACGCCAACAAAGACGACCGCGACACCGACGGCACCGCAGACAACGAAGCCGCCTGCCGTTAGCCAGAGCACGACTGCAACACCAACGAAGGCCGGACCCCCGATCGGTGAGGCGCAGCCCTAGAGCTCAGTCGGGCGTGCGCGAATCACTTCAGCAAGGCAGCGACCGCCACAACCGCGACTAGTCCAAACAACACGAGCAGCGTCACAAGTCGACGCGTTCGGGGATCCACGCCCGTAACCCTACGCCCGCCGCTAATCTGGACAGGTGACGAGTAACGATGCCCTGCCAGATGATGCTGTCGCCAACACCAAACCACTCGACGTAGACGGGGTGAATGCCGCCATAGCGGGCACAGTCGTGTTTGCCATCGCCTTCGTCGTGCTTGCGTTCATGCGCCCACAGTTAGCGCAACACGACGCGGGTTGGTGGCTGTGGGTCTGCGCGGCAGGGGCCGTCATGGGTCTGGGAGCGATCGGATACACCACTCGGCGCCGCGCGGCCTACCGGGCTGCCGGCCGCACTACCCGGTAGGGGATGATTGCGCCCGTGACTGAATCCGCCGCCCTCGTGGTCGACCCGCAGCTCGCGGCTGCCGTTGAGGTTGCCCGGCAGGTATTGGCCGAGGACGTCCCCGTAGATGCAATTGGTGAACATCTCGAAGTTGTTGCCGAAGGCGAACTTATTGCCACGCACCTGTTCGCGTGTCTCAACCCCGGCTACATCGGCTGGCGCTGGGCCGTCAACGTTACGCGGGTTCCTGACAGCGACGTCGTCACCGTTAATGAAACGGTCCTCCTTCCTGGCAATGGATCATTGCTCTCACCGCAGTGGCTGCCGTGGGACGAACGAGTTGAAGCCGGCGACCTTGGCGTCGGTGACGTCTTGCCGACAGCACCTGACGACACGCGCCTTGTCCCTGGGTACACCGGCGTCGATCAAGACGACACTGAGGACGACGACTTGGTTCCCGTGTTGTGGGAACTCGGGCTCGGACGAGTTCGTGTGCTGTCAGTCGACGGTCGCGAGGAGGCCGCCACCCGCTGGGCCGATGGCGACAACGGCCCCAACTCTCCGATCGCCAAGGCCGCTTCCGAGCAATGCTCGACGTGCGGTTTCCTCGTGATGATGACTGGCCCACTCGGTCGAGCCTTTGGACTGTGTGCGAATGAGTTCTCTCCCTCTGACGGCAAGGTGGTCTCTCTGGATCACGGGTGCGGCGCACACAGTGAGGCAGAACCTGAACCACCGCCAGTCGTTGTTGTTGACCTGGTCGTGGATGACCTATCACCGGATGGACTCGATACCGCGGAGTTGTCCGATGACGAACTCGACGCGACAGACGAGGCCCTTGTCGATTCAATCGAGGATGAAGCGGATCTTGAGGTTGCCGTCAACCAGGTCGAGGAGATCATCAGCGAACTTGAGGTCGCTGAAGTTATCGGCGAGGTTGACGAGCTAGCTGCCGACAACGACATTGCAGCAGAACCAACCGATTCAGACGAGGAGACATCGTGAAGGTCCAAGCTGTAGGTGCCGGACTCGCAGGGTTATCTCTGCTCACGCTGACTGGTTGCACTCAGCCGACACCCGACGTGACGGTCTGGTCGGGAACCACAAGTGTGGTTCGTGCGGCAACTTGTTGGGAGCCGGAGTCTTCCGTCTCGGAAGCCGTCAAGAACTGCATCGCAGAAGCCCAGTCCAAGCCCACCTCGGACATTCCCTCGATTGCGGTTAGTCCCGGAAACATCGTAGGTATCAACGTTGACCCACAGGTTGCCGAGGCAACGTGGCTCCCGTCGGTAGGCCAGCAACCCCTGGCCGAAGCACCGATCAGCGACTCGTACTACCGCTTCACCTACCCGAACATAAAGACCCCGCCTGATGGCTATCTGCTCGCCGTCACAGCGCGGGGAACCTCAGCCGACCAGAACCGCGGGTTGTGGCTGTTCCGCCTCGTGCCCGCAACCAACTAGTTCGACGCCCAATCAGTCGGTGGTTGAAAGATCTTCCGCGTCGAGGATCCGGTACGGGTATCCCTGTTCGGCGAGGAAGCGTTGACGATTCGCTGCAAACTCGGCATCCACGGTGTCTCGCACAACAATCGTGTAGAAATGTGCAGTCCGACCATCTTGCTTCGGGCGCAGAATCCGCCCGAGCCGTTGCGCTTCTTCCTGACGCGATCCAAACGAACCCGACACCTGGATTGCGACCGAAGCATCCGGTAGGTCAATTGAGAAGTTCGCGACCTTGGAAACCAGCAGGACGGGCAACTCGCCACGACGGAACTGGTCGTATAGCGACTGGCGCTCCTTGAGTTTCGTCTCTCCGGTAATGACGGGACATTTGAGCTCCTCGGCAAGATCGGCGAGCTGATCGAGGTACTGACCAATGACCAGTGTCGGTTCGTCAGGGTGCTTGGCGATCAACTGCTTGACGACCGGCACCTTCTCCTTCGCAGTCGCAGCCAGGCGGTAACGATCCTGTTGTTCGGCCGTGGCGTATGCCAATCGGTCGGAGTCAGGAAGGCTCACGCGGACCTCGACGCAGTCAGCCGGCGCGATGTAACCCTGGGATTCGATTTCGCGCCAAGGTGCGTCATAACGTTTGGGTCCGATGAGACTGAAGACCTCAGTTTCGTTGCCGTCTTCGCGAACGAGGGTCGCCGTCAACCCCAGACGGCGACGTGCCTGCAGATCAGCCGTGAAGCGGAACACTGGCGCAGGCAGGAGGTGAACTTCGTCGTAGATGATCAAGCCCCAGTCCCGGGTATCAAACAAGTCGAGGTGCGGATACACACCCTTGCGCCGCGATGTCAGCACTTGGTACGTCGCGATTGTCACTGGACGAACTTCTTTGCGAGCACCCGAGTACTCGCCGATCTCTTCGTCGGTCAAGGACGTGCGGCGAATCAACTCATCACGCCACTGCTGCGCGGACACCGAACTCGTCACGAGGATGAGTGTTGTCGCTTTGGCCATCGACATCGCTGCCGCACCGACCAGTGTCTTGCCGGCCCCACACGGTAGAACGACGACGCCTGATCCACCATGCCAAAATCCTTCAGCGGCCTGCCGTTGGTAGTCACGCAACGACCAGCCATCCTCGGCAAGGTCGATCGTGTGCGCCTCACCGTCGACGTAGCCCGCGAGATCCTCGGCAGGCCAGCCAATCTTCAGCAATGCCTGCTTCAGGTGTCCACGCTCGCTGGGATGAACGACGATGGTGAGGTCATCGATGCGCTTGCCAAACATCCCTGCTGTCTTCTTTTGACGCAGGACCTCCTCCAGCACAGACAAGTCGTTCGACACCATGACAAGCCCATTGACCGGATCGTCGACCAATTTGAGTCGCCCGTACTTGTCCATCGTGTCGGCGATGTCCACGAGGAGAGCATGTGGAACCGCGTATCGCGAGTAGCGCAGTAACGTATCGATAACGCCTTCGGCGTCGTGACCTGCCGCTCGAGCATTCCACAGCCCCAGCGGCGTGAGTCGATAGGTGTGAATGTGCTCTGGCGCGCGCTCGAGTTCGGCGAACGGCGCAATCTCGCGGCGAGCATCCTCTGCTTGTTCATGGTCAACTTCGAGGAGCAGCGTCTTGTCGCTCTGAACGATCAGCGGCCCGTCAGTCATTGCTACTCCCGTCCTGGTTACCTACCGGATCCATATCGGCACTCGAGATGTCAGCAGCCAACACCGCTCCGGTGATTCGTGAGAGAACGAGCGTCCGAATCCGCCCGTGGCTGTGGTCGAAGGCGCTAATGGCGCCGCCATCACTGGCAACGACGTCAACGAGGCGTCGCGTCATTGAGCCCGCGTTGTCCGCGTAGCCGACCCAAACGGGCACCTGCTGCACCTGGGCGCGACGCAAGACCTGGGCCGTCGCCGCTGTGGGCATTCTCGGGAGCTCTCGAGGTGCGGCGATGGCGACTCCAGCCGGCTCCTCAAGTTCGCTGCGGCGCAAAGCTGAGGTCAATGCCGTGACAAAGACATCATCGACACCTGGTTGGTCCTTGCGTGCCGGATCCGGCGCGCGATGAACTGGCCGGGCTAGCGGGACAGACTCGCCGTCCGCGCCAACCACCGTCGGGACATGACCTAAGCCCGAAGCCAACGAGAGCAATTCCTCGGCAGGTGCCGTGCTCGCGATCACCGAGGGTGCCAACCTGGTGAGTCCGAGGCGCCCGGCCTGCGGATCCGCCAACAGTTGAGCGATGACGGATTCGTCGTCAGAGGAAATCCAGGATGCAGTCGATCCGACCCGAACTCCTCCATGCCTGCGAGCCGCATCATTGATCAAGTACTCGAGCGGCTGGGGCAACGGGGTGGCACTGCGAGTATTGAGTTCAGCGATTAGGTCGGTAGGACTCAAGCCGCTGCCAAGCGCTCGGGTCGCGCTGTCCGCCGTGACGCGATAGACCGCTGCTCCACCCGTCGACTCGACGTCCGCCACGAGCCCCAGCAACCGACGAAGTGCGGGGCTTGGCGGGCCGGGCACAACGAGGGTCAGATCTGCCTGAGCGACGAACTCTTCGGCCACCGGCGGCAAGATCGCCGTCGCGGTCAAGGCCAACTGCTCCTCGCGGACTGCGGGCTCGACAAGTGCACGACCGAGCGCCGTGATCGCACCGCGCGCGGTGATACCCAAGAGGTCGGACTCGCGCAACGCAGAGTGGCAGGCGACCTCAAGACGATCTCGCCTCGCACGTGGACGGCGTTCGGCAAGGTGCTCGATCAGATCTGGGAATTCACAGATCTGTCCGGGCGGCACCTGCGCTAACAACTGCAACGTTGCGCTTCGCAGTTCTCGGCGCCACGGCTGTCCAGGCTGGTCAGCGAGTACTGAAAGCCTGTCACCAGTCTGTCCACTGACGGAGTCAATATCTCGGGCAAGTCGCAGCCATGCCGCGGCAACGGGTGCCCACTGTTGCCCCGGATCGCTCAGGCGCCACGTGTCGTAGAAGACCGTCGGCGCGTACTTCGCGCTAGCGGACTCCTCAGGCCCGACCAGCCCCGCCTCCGATGCGAGTTCGATCCAGAAAGATGCCGTGAGCTCATCCGTACCGAGAAACTCCGAGACGGCGTTGACGTCGCGCACCGCCAAACCACCGGATTTCAGACTGGTCGGTGGGTTCTGCGACCAATGTTCGGCCAAAGTTGACAACGACGTCACTGCAGCCAAGGCATGTTGTCCTCCCTGGCCGTCAAGAGTGTTTGCCAGCGGTAACGCCGACGTGATGATCGGCCGAAGGGACAGGTCGATTTCCGCAGCGTCACCAGCTGGCGGTTCGGCCTGGGCACCAACCGCATCGCGAGCTGCCGTCACAACGTGCACTTGCGAACCAGCATCCTCTGGCCGCGGCCCCCATGCGAGGCCGACGGCCCAGAGTCGCTGCACCACGCCCATGAGTTCTGCTTCTTGGGCGGGCGGTACTCCGACGACACTGGCAGAGGTCGGCTGATTGACGACCGCGAGTGCTGTGAGGACTCGCAGTTCCGGTCCCGATAACTTGTCGATCGCCTGGCGGACTGATGCCGCCGCAGACGCCTGTGACGCGAGCTCGGAGATATCAGCCGGAATCGGGCTCACCGCGTCTGTGCGCTGACGAATGAACTCGCTGAGTTCGTCGTCATTACGGCGCCGCAAATCATCGGCGAGGCTGCGCATTCGGCTGGGCCGCATCGTGGTGGACATCAGACCAACGGTACGCGCTGGCCAACCGTGGCTTCTGGCCGGTGTGGGCTCGGCGTCACCACATGCCCCGCGCGCAGCAGCTAAGAAGCAACATCACTGAAGATTGACTAACCTTTTTCTCATGAGCACACCAGAGGAGCAAGCACCAGCGAACGATGCTGACCGCCGGAAGGCCGCTGAGAAGCGCATTGCCTCGCAGCGGGCCTTTGTTCGGTATCTTGGCACCTGGGCCATCGTGTCAATCATTCTCATTGGTATCTGGGCGCTTTCAGGGCGGGGATACTTCTGGCCGATCTGGGCAATCGGCGGCATGGGTATCGCCGCTCTGTTCATGGCATTGGGCTCCTACGGCCCAAGCGCAGGCCCTCCCTCAGAAGAGCGGATTCAGGCCGAGATGAAGAAGATGCAGTAGTCGATCACCACCGACCCAGCTCCTCGCGGCACGAATGCCGCAGGCATGTGCCACCTTCAAAAACGATCTCGATTCTGCGCGATTGCAGGTAGACTCGGCATTTCGCGAAACCAGCTGCATCTGTGCGAGCCGTTCATCAATGGCATGCGCGCCAGCAATCAACGAGAGGTGCACCAAGGTGCCAACCGGCAAGGTTAAGTTCTACGACACTGAAAAGGGTTTCGGCTTTCTCGCGACCGATGACGGTGAAGACGTATTCGTTCACGCCAGTGCTCTGCCCGCCGGAGTCGATCAACTGACTGCTGGGTCGCGAGTTGATTTCGGAATCGTCGACGGCAAGCGAGGGAAGCAAGCGCTCTCAGTGAAGGTCCTGGAGCAGGCACCAAGCGTTGCCAAAGCGATGCGTAAACCGGCCGAAGATATGGCGCCTGTCGTTGAAGACTTGATCAAACTTCTCGACAACGTGTCGAACAGCTTGCGCCGCGGACGCTACCCGGATGACCAGAAGTCGCGGGCCATCGCGAAGGTCATGCGGGCGGTAGCTAACGACCTCGACGCCTGACTCCTGCGGCCCCCGAGTTGGGCAGTTTATTGAAGCGCGCCTAGGCCCTCATTAGCTTGAGCAAGCCCCGAATGTGAACATCGATTGATTTGACGTTGCTGAAGCCCGGCAAAGGCAGGTGAATGTCTTCGAATGTCGCCGTTCCGTCGATCGTGACGTCGCGCTCCTCACCACCGAAGTCCTGGGGCTCGCCAGTCAGGACGAGAGGGACCTCAACATTTCCTGCCCACGCCTTGCCTTCGAAGCGCACCTCAGAGTCGGTGACGTGTCCGGTTCCCGCGAAGGTCAAAACACCGTCGGAGCCACTGTTCACGAGCGCGTGGACTTCTGGGTCAAGCAGCCGATTCCCGGTCTTGACTTCATTGATGCCGACTTCGAGCTTGAGAGTCGCTTGACCCGCTTGCCAATCGGCTTCACCACCAACGATGGGTGCAGTCGCATCGATCGTGAAGATGCCAATCCGATTGGTCTTCAGGTTGATGTGGCCCTCGCGCGCAACAACCGTCCACTGACCATGGTGTGCACTTCCAGTCTTCTTGCTCGTCGCCATGGTCAGAGCAAATCATGTTCGGCGGCGTGCGTGCGCCACTTGGGTCTTGTGATTCCGCCAATTCAGGCGTATCAAGGGGTTAACAGCGCGGTTGACATCTTCGAAACTCCGGGTGGTGATTCCGATGGCGACATCAACATCGACCACCGACTACGGTGCCGCGCTCACCACCAATCTGAGCCGCCTCGTTCGTCAGCTCGAGGAAGCCGTCGAGGATGGCACATGGGCAGTGTCTGAGGCCGCTTCGCTGCACTCCTGGGTGCGGGCCGAACTGGTGCCGTGGGCGACGGCAACAGTGCATCGATTGGACCCTGAAACACGCAGGACCCTCGGCCCCTATTTCACCGAGCTTGCCGCGCTCGACGTACAGCTTCTCGGTGCTGCCGGGCGTAGCGCAGCCGAACTCGCGCGCCAACTGGAGGTCGTCGCGGACAAACTCCTTGAAGGAACCTGCATCGACCTGCGGAACTGACCCGTTCGCCAGCCGCCAACAGCGCGACACCACAGTTTGAAACCTGCCAACATCGGCCCCATGGCAACAAATACAGCCCCGGACAATTCGGTGCCGGGCGACACGGATCCCGCTGCGAACGGGGGCGCAGTCGCTACCGCTGAACCTCCCAGCATTCCCATGCACGCATTCAGCAGCATCGGTGTCCCGCAGGGACTCAAGAACAGCGCGGGCACAATCTGGCGGATCCTCATCGTCCTCGTTGGGATCTTCGTTGCGGTGCGACTCGTGGGTTACCTCGGTGGCGTTGCCATTGCCCTCTTCTTCTCCATGGTCGTTGCAGCTCTCGGTGGTCCCCTTCAGCGTGCCCTCGCCAAGCGCATGCCCAACGTGCTCGCCACCGTCTTGACGTTGCTTTTCATGTTGATTCTTGTTCTCGCAGTAATGGGATTCGTCGTAGAGGCAGTCGTGAGCCAGGCGCCGAGCATGGTGGCCGCCGCACAACAAGGCATCACGCAGATCGAGGAATGGCTGCGTACCGGACCGTTCAAACTGGACGACACCGCGATCAACAGCTTGATTGACAATGCTCAGAAGTGGCTGACCACCGAGGGCGAGACCATCGCCAAGCAAGTCCCGAGTGTCCTCGGTAGCGCTGCGGACTTCATCACTGCCGCCTCGGTCGCAGTGTTCGGCTCCTTCTTCTTCCTCAACAGCGGCAAGGAAATCTGGGGCTGGGCAATGTCCTGGGTTCCGGGAAACGTTCGCACTGAAGTCGACGACTGCGGCCAGGCAGGTTGGCAGACTCTTTCGGGATACACCCGCGGCATCATCCTCATCGCCATCGCCGACGGACTACTCGTCGGAATTGGGCTCGTGATCCTCAAGGTTCCGCTCGCGCCGGCCCTCGCCGTGGTCGTGATGTTCGGTGCGTTGATTCCCGTGATCGGTGCACCCATCGCGACGCTATTTGCCGCTGTTGTGGCGTTAGCCACCGAGGGCGCGTTCACGGCCCTGCTCGTTGTGGCACTGACAGTCATCGTTGGATCATTTGACGGCGACATCCTGCAGCCGCTGATCATGGGATTTGCCGTGAACCTGCACCCGCTGGCCATCGTGTCGATGATTGCCTTCGGGACCCTGACATTCGGCATCATCGGCGCCCTTCTCGCGGTGCCAATCGGTGGCAGTGTCTACGCGGTGGCGAAGTACCTGACGGGCAGATCCCTGCCCCCAAGGCTCCAACCTCCGAGACCCAAGCGCAAGCTCGGGCTTCCGAATTTCATGAAGCGGCACAAGACCGCCTAGTTGGAGCCCAACACACGATCAGGCGAAAGCGCGGTAGAACAGGTACGCACTGCCCAAGAGCGCCGCGCTGACCTCGATCACCTTCGTGTGCGCCTCCAACCAGTCGCGCGGCTTCGTCAGCCTCGAATGAATGGCATCCGTTGCCTTCAGCGGCAGCAGCAATGGCAGCCAAATCGATGCCGTGATGATGCCGATCACGATGAATGTCAATGCCAACTGCTGGTAGGCCGGAATCTGCGCCGTATCGATGTGTTGTTGCGCTGCCAGAAACAGAAGCACCGACGTGACGTTTCGCCCCTGCATGACCGCGCCGAAGACCGCTTCACTCCACAGGCCCTGCCGTTCAAGTTCGCTGAAGTCAAAGCGGGGTTTCGCACCTGGGCGGGCCTTGCGGAAGATCCGCCAGAGCGCAAACGCCAGCAACAGAATTGCCAGAACCAAGTCGATCGCGCGACTGAAGCGTTGAAGATCTCGTTCCGTGTCGGTGACGATTCCCCACAGGGCACTGGAAATCAAGATCGCCCAGACGAGCATTGCAACGGCCGCACCCAGCCAAAACGCGAGCACGCGCGCACGGGGACGATCCGGTCGCATGAGTAGGGCAAGCACGATGACCGTGATACTCGGACTCAATGCACCAGCCACTGCCAGCGGCCAGACCTGACTCCAGACGGTCAACACTTTGCCGATTGTGCCCGTTGGCAGTGGCTATCGCAGAATGCGCCATCCAGATGCCACTGTCCTGAGCCACGATCGACGAACAAGGACTCCAGCAACTTTCGCTCGTATGATTCCGACGAATGCAGGGTCGCTGCCGCGACACCTACGACACCACCGATGACAGGGGTAGATGCGCATGGCCGCCAAACTCGCGCATCGTCGCTGGATGCGAGGAATCGCGTTTGCAGTCCCAGCTGTGCTGTTGGCGGCCGGTTGCTCGACGCCAACAGGGAGCCCCGCTCCCGCCGATACCCAAGTACCTGTCGCGGTCGGTCTGCGCAGAAATCAAACAGGGCTCGCAGAGGCAGTCGCCAACGCGGCAAATCCGACTGGCGGACAGTTCCTCTCACAACTGTCGGCCCAAGAGATCGCCAGCACCTACGGAACCGATCCCAACAACGCGCAACAAGCCCTCAAGACTCTTCAAGGTGCAGGTTTCACCGGGTCGCTGGATCCGACAGGATCGATCATTACCGGGCTCATGTCCGTCCAAAATGCAGAGGAATTCTTTGGCGTCGACCTTCGAGTCAACGCGGAAGACGATGTGCAGGTGATCCGCCCGAGCGACCCTCCATCAGTGCCAAGTTCGCTCGCGCCCTATGCATCCGAGGTCGCCGGATTCGCACGCTCTATCCCGAGTACAACTAGCCCGAGCCCCAGTGCACCAACAACGCCCAACTTGCCACCGTGCCCGCCTCCGGTCGCTCTCACGAACCGCCTCCGCAACTACTACGGCCTTGAGGACATCTACGCCCGAGGAAATACCGGGCAGGGCCTGACATTGGCAATGCTAGAGATCGACCAACTCTCGCAACCCGCCATCAGCCTGTTCGAAAAGTGCTTCAAGGTTGCGATACCGCCGGTCACCAACACGATCGTTGCCGATGCCAACCCCCAAGCCTTCGGCGATGAAGCCGAAGAATCAACACTCGACATCGTGGCCGCCGGTCT
>DMNR01000466.1:0-3231 GCA_003452655.1 Actinomycetota bacterium
CCACCACCACCGCCAACGCTTCCGCCACCGCCTGAGCCCGATGACGACGAGGAGCTTCCCGATTGGTACGCACTGATCGTGGACGTCACTGTTGTTTCAAATGATCCCACCGCTGTCAGCAAAGAGGCCGGGGTGAGTCTGCGACTTGAGTAGTTGATCCAGTTCGGTGTGGGCGGTGGCTCGTCGACCTCGTCGTGGTACTTCTCGGACCATTGCTTGGCGACACCGAAGGCGACCGCGTACGGGAGGTACGGCAGGAAGAACTCCTGGCGGGCGGGGACTCCAAACCGAAGCTCGCTTGAGGGCGTTGACAACATTCGTTGGAATCCGCCGGCCCGCGACCACAGGTCCCGCCCCGCCCGAGTCCGCCGCCGCAGTTTGCCCATCTTCATCAACGGATAGCCGGTGACCGCGAAAGCCAACGGAATGATCGTGACACCCGTTGGAGCCTTCCAACCCGTCAACGCGAACGGAATCGCGATCACGGCCAGGACCCAGAGAACGCGTCCAAGAACTCCCACGGCAGACAGCCGGACCAAGCCAGCGTCGTCTGCCCACTTCACGACGGCGTGTTTGATCGCGGTGCGGGTTTGGTCGAGGACGATTCCCTTGGCTCGGGAATTGCTCGCGGTGAATTCGTTTCCAGGAACACTCAGTGACAGTCCGGTGAGCACCGCCTGACTCACCGGGTCGGCCGCGGCGAAGGCTTCGGGCGTTAGCCGGTCGGTTGCGACTGCCGTCCAAGACCGGGGCTTGGACGTGATGTCCAACAAGCCCTGTTGCGCTAAGTGGAAGACCGTCGCCGCCAGGTCATGTTCGCCGGGGGTTTCCTCGGCCATGAAGACGGTCTGGACGGGACCAAGGCCCTCAGGTGGTTCGTAGAGCACGGGCAGCCCCGGGCGGCGCTCTCGAGTCAGCAGGACCAACGCGAAGCCCAATGCGCCCGCGAGGATCGCCAGCACCACAACCCGGATTGCTTCCGGGGCCGACCTACCGAGCACTGGATCTAGTTGCCAGGGCCATGGCGTCGTTGTTTGTTCGGGTGCGGCAGCAGGCATACCGGCGCGCAGAGTCATGCCTCCGTATGCCGGAATCCCCTTCGCTGCGGCCTTGATCTGAGTCGTTCCAGTTCCGGAGATCGTGCACGGTCCCTCCGCCTTGTCCGGCGCGGTTGCGGCAGAGCACGCGACACCGAGTGCGGGCGAGGGGAGGTTGACCGTCACGTTCGCATTAGCGATGGGCATTCGCCAACCGTTGGCGACGACGTTCCACCAGAAGACCGATTCGTCGCCACTACCTTGCGGCTGCCCGGAGTTGCTCACGAAGACGGGCACGGGTCCGGCCCCGACGGGCGTGATGACCCCCGCGATCGAGTACCTGATTTGGTAGACGTGGGTTCCAGCAGTCAGAAGGACGTCGGGGTCGCCGACCTTCGCGACGGTATAACGATCCGCGCCCATCTCGTACACGTCCGTGGGTTCCGAGTGGCCGTCCAGCGTGACCGACTCGACGTTCGGCAGATACCGCTTGTCGTCATTATTCGGGTCAACGTGGTCCCAGTAGCGGAAGATCCCGTGTCGGCCATTCGGGAACTGCGCAGTCAGTGTCTCGACCGCCTGTAGGTCGCCGCCCGCATCGACGTCGTAGTTCGCTTGATAGTCGAGGACCTTCACTGGGTCGGGCGGTTCATTGCCACTTGTCGGGACGATTCCGATCAGCGGCCAGAACATCGCGGCAAACAGAATGAAGGGAGCGGCGATCAGCCATAGGCGCCGCTTCCGTTCTCGCCGCTGCTTCCTGGTGAGCTTGGCCATGTCAGCTGACAGTCAATCGGGCCGTTGAAAGTTTTGCAAAGGATCTGAAAACTTCTGCGATCATGGGAACCGCGCCGGGGTCGCTGTCGTCCCACCGGCGAGTACACGTTGGGAGGTACCCGCAATGTCTAGATTCTTCGCCCGTTCATACATCGGGCTCAGCGCTCCAATCAGCGTTACTCCTTCGCAGGACGATCAGGTCGATCTCACGGAGTCGCTCAACACGACAGAATCGTGATTTCTTGACCTTTAGCCCCGATCCGCCATACGGGTTACGGCTATGGTGATCTTCTCCACCTGAGGGTGATCCTGAGGATGTGGAGTCCCTAGCGCAAAGCAGCCTGCTGTTGCTCGCTGGGTTCGTCCTATTCCCTGCGCTAATCGGCGTACTGATTTGGCGTCGTCGGGAATCCCGGTCAATGTGGATCGGAACCGGAATCTGGGCGATCTCGGTTGCAGCCTTGGCGGTAACCACCGTTGCCCTGTCGAACCCCGCTCTGAAGACCGACCAGCTCGTACAACTTGTCAACCTGCGCCATGTGTTGTTCGGGGTTGCGGTGTTCTCCGTCGCCTGGGTTCTGCAGGCGATCTCCGGCAACTGGACCCGCGTTTTGACCGCGATCCTGGCAGCGATGCTGATCATCCGCGGTGTTCTCTGGTTCACCACGAATCTAATCTGGGAACACGCAGTGACCCCGGCCGGACTACCGGTTTATGGACCGGCCCGCACGCTGTTTGTGATGGGTACCAACCTCGTTGTGCTCGTCCTCATTCTCTTCGTGCTTTCCAAGCCGTGGGACTCCGAGGTTGCTCGAAAGGCCACAGCGTGGGCCTTGATTCCAGCTGCGATCCTGTCGTTGATGATCACGTTCATTCCCGGTGCGTCTTCTGAGTACCTGATGGTCGTCATTCTCTCAATCCCGGTCCTGGTCGTTCAAGCCGTGCTTCTTAGCGGGCTTGCCTTGCAGTACCGACAAGTCAAAGTGCGCGGGCAGCGTGATGCGCGCCTCGCTGAGTTCGGGCGCCAAGCGCTGACCCCCGGCGAGACAGTTCCGGCACAAGCAGCAGTGGATTTGGTGATGGAGACGCTTGAGCCCATCTACTGCGAATACGCCGAGGTCTTCGTGGGCACTCGTCGACCGATAGCCACGGCTGGATTGCGTCCCACCTCGGTTGATGTGATGACGATGACGATTCCGGTTGAATCGGCTGGCAAGAACGTTGGCGAGATCAGTGTCTTTGGGAACCTCGCTCAGGAGGACTCGGTCTTCCTCCAAGGCGTCGCCGTCGTGCTGAGTGCAGCTCTGAGCCGGGCAACTATGGAATCCGAATTGCGCGACCAAGCCTTGCACGATCCCCTGACCGGGCTGCCGAACTGGGCGCTACTGCAGGACCGCCTGCGCCGCCTCATCGCGAG
>DMNR01000466.1:3384-4220 GCA_003452655.1 Actinomycetota bacterium
ATTGCTGAACAGCACGGCACGGTTGCACGGATTGGCGCCGACGAGTTCGTCGTGACTCAACTCGTCGACGATCAAGCCGGCGCAGACGGCCTGTCGCTGGCGGCCACGACCATCGGTGCGCTGCCCCTGATGGTTGGCAGCCTCGCGGTGCCGTTCGAGGTCCGAGTCGGACGAACGGTTTCCACGGATGTCGCGGCCGATCCGGACCGCCTCGTTCGCGATGCCGAGATCGCCCTCATGCAGGCGAAGTCGAATGCCGTTCGTCAAGCCTCGTATGACGACTCCGCCAGAGAGGCGAGCAGCACTCGCCGCAAACTCGTACGTGCTCTGGCCACAGCGCTTAAGGGTGACGAGGTCTACGTTGAGTACCAGCCGATCTTGGAACTAGCTACCCAACGGGTTGTTGGAGTGGAGGCACTCGCGCGGTGGCGCATGGAAGATGGGACCTTGGTGCCGCCGCTCGACTTCATCCCACTGGCGGAGTCGCATGGGCTCATCAACCAGATCACCGGTCTGGTCCTCGACAAGGCGTTCGCACAACTCGTCGAATGGGATCGCGACGGTGGGACTGCAGCAGGACTGCGGATGTCGATCAACGTCACCCCAAACGTCGTTGGTGACAGTCACTTCATTGAACGGATCACGGCTCTTATGGATGCTCATGGCGTGGATCCGACGCGCATCACGCTTGAGGTCACGGAGTCCGCTCTGGAAAGTGCTGAGGACGACGTCCTGCGGAATATGCACGCGATCCGCAGGCTCGGACCGAGGCTTTCGCTTGACGACTTCGGGACGGGCTACTCGACGTTCGATCGGTTACTCAACCTTCCCGTCGG
>DMNR01000466.1:4277-16901 GCA_003452655.1 Actinomycetota bacterium
GCAGAAGGAATCGAGACCCAAGAGCAGTGGAGCATGCTGTTGGCGGACGGTTGTGAGTACGGGCAGGGCTTCCTGTTCTCCCGGCCGCTGAGCGGCGCGCGAATCCCGGAATACATTCGCCGCTCGCACCTGAGCTTGGTTGATTGGGAGTCGGCGGCAAACTGATCGAACCAGGGCCGTTGGTCCTGTTCCAAGCGTCCTTTCGCGACTAACGTGGTAGTTGGGGTTAGTCGGGACCTGCCTAGGATCGGGGTTCACCATGGCTTCGGAGCGCTCAGCACGTTGGGATGAGCCGCTGTTCGACGCGATTCCAGACGCGGTTCTAGTCGTCGATCAATCGCGCCGCGTTGTCTTTGCGAATGCTGCTGTGGCAACGGTCTTCGGATACCAGTCAGCTGACAGCGTGGGTTCCAATGTTGACAATTTGTTGCCTACCCTCTTCCAACCCGCTTACCACGATGGCCTTGAACGGATCTTCGCCAATCCCCAAGTGGCAGCACCTGGCGAACCCTTCCCGCTGATGGCCGAACGCGCAGATGGCTGTCAGGTCGCAGTTTCCATTCGGGTTAGTCCATTCCAACGTAACGGCGAGACATTCGCACTCGCCGTCATACGTGACATTCATGAGAATCATCAGCTGGGCGAGGCGCAGCGTGTCAGTGAGATGCACTTCCGGATCCTGGCGCAGGTTCTTCACGCGCTGCAGGAAGCACCTGCCGATCCCACCAGTGTGCTGGAGGTCGCCACCGCGCAGCTCGCGGCATCACTTGGTGACGCTTGTGTTGTGGCGATGATCGACGAAGCTGGCGAACACTTGGTTCCTCGGGTATTTCACCACAAGGATCCTTACGGCGAAGAAGTCATGCGAGAAATCTTCCTCAGCGGGCCCGTCATCTTGGGTGCGGGAATCGCTGGTGAGGTGGCCGCGACGGGTGAACCGACGAACATCTCAGGAATTCCCACGGATCAGATGAAGGCCAGCGTCCGTTCGGAGTATCAGTCCTACTTCGATAGTTTCGCAACGTCCTCTGTGTTGGTCGTGCCGATCAAGACAGACGGTGGGGTCATCGGCACGATTGGGCTCAGCCGCGAGGCTCCCTACACCAAGTCTGACCAGGCACTTCTGGAAGACATCGCGGTCAGCATCTCGGTTGGGTTGAGTCGCGCGACGCTCTCGAGGGATCTCGCGGACTCGCAGGCGATGCTCACTGCGGTCGCTGACAACGTTCCGGCAGCGATTGGCTACTGGGATAGAAACCTGAGAAATGTGTACGCAAACAAGACCTACTTGGACCTCGTCGGGACAACGGCTGAGCAGTGCCGAGGCAAACACGCCAGCGAGATACTCGGGCCGGATCAGTTTGCCGCGGTGCTCAGCCACCTGAAGGCAGCCATTGCTGGCGAGCCACAAGTCTTCGATCGCGAGATCGTCAATTCGCAAGGAGTCACCCGACACGTTCAAGCGACCTATGTGCCTGACTTAGTGGACGATGAGGTCGCTGGTGTATTCGTGTTGTTGGTTGACAACACCGAACGCGTTGAGGTCGAGCGGGAGGTTGAACGCCGAGAACGGCTCTTCCGCCTCATCTTCGACCACGCGCCGCAAGGCATTGCGGTACTTGGCGCTGACTTCAGCTTCCAGCGCGTCAATGAGGCGTTATCCGTCGAATTGGATCGGGACCCCAAGTGGCTGATGTTGCGCAAGTTCACCGATTTGCTTGAGGGAGCGGAGCTGAAGAAGTTCATCGAGCATGCGTCGCAACTGTCTTCCGGGGCAGTTGGCCGGGTGAGCTTCGAGCTTCGACTGCCAGGTGTGGATGGACGCAGTCACTGGGTCAGATGTTCGATGGCGGTCATCCAAGATCACGAGAGCACCTCGCGCAGCCCAGGTGGATCGGCGCTCTTCGTCTGCAACTTTGAAGAGATCACCGCAGCGCGATCACGGCGGCAGAAGCTGGAGTATCGAGCCCGGCATGACTCCCTCACGGGCCTGCTAAATCGCGATGCGTTCAAAGAGATTCTGGCGGCAGTCAAGCACGGTCGGCGAGGCACGGATTCGGCCTACGCGCTGATGTTCTGCGACCTCGACTACTTCAAGGACATCAATGATCGTTACGGACACCTCCTGGGTGACGCCGTGCTGGAGACCGTGGCCGATCGGATCCAGTCGGCAGTCCGCAAGAGCGACATCGTTGCGCGCCTCGGAGGTGACGAGTTCGTCGTCCTGCTCAGCGACGTTGACTCGATGGATGCCTGTTACACGGTTGCCGAGAAGATCCACGAGTCCTTGGAAATCCCGATGAAGAGTGAGGACCTCGACGTCGAGTTGGGTGTCACCATCGGCGTCTGCATCGCCGCTGCTGGGTCGGATCCGCAACTGGTCTTGAATGTCGCCGACGAGGCGCTGTATGAAGAGAAGGTCACCAAGCGCGGTTCGACGAGGATCGTCGATCTGCGTTTGTAATGGCCAGAGATCCTTTAGTCGACGGTCACGAAGTCGATCAATTCCTCCACCCGACCAAGCAGGCTGGGTTCAAGGTCGGCGTAGCTGGTAACGCCTCGCAGGATTCGCTTCCAGGCAGTGCGGTCGTCACAGTTCCAGCCGAGGGCAGCGATCACCCCGGCCTTCCAAGGCTTGCCGGGTGGAACAGTCGGCCAGGCGGCGATCCCGACGGCTTCTGGCTTGACTGCCTGCCAGATGTCGATGAATGGGTGACCGATCACGTGGACATTGGGTGCGAAAGCGCGAACTGCATCAGCGGCAATCCGGGATTCCTTCGAGCCACTCACCATGTGGTCGAGTAGCACGCCAACCTTGCGCTGCGAAGTTGGTCCGAAGTCGCCCAAAGCACCGACGAGATCGTCCGCGCCGTGCAGCGGTTCAACGACGATTGCCTCGCCGCGCAGGTCCTCGCCCCAGACCTTCTCGACGAGTTCGGCATCGTGAACACCCTCCACCCAGATGCGGCTCGACTTGGCGACTTGGGCGCGGGTGTTGACCGAGACGACGGAGCCGGACGCTGTTGTCGTTCGCTTCGCCGGACCGTTGCTCTCGGGCTTGAGCGAGACGGGCTGTCCGTCAATGAGGAATGCGCCAGGACGCATCACGAAGACCCGACGTCTGCCATGGCGATCTTCGAGCTCAACCGTGCGTCCTTCAATCGCTTTCTCAACGCGGACAACTGATCCGCAAAATCCTGACTCAGCGCACTCGACGACTAGTCCGAACTCCGCGTCCACGTCCGGGATGACAACTGGCGGTCTCCGGTGAGGATCGTTTGCGAGGACGTCACTGCCGTATCTATCGGACACGCGCATAGCGTGCCATGCTCGGTTCGTGAGTGCGGAGCGATTTGTGAGTGAGTCGGGGGCGCGGGTCGGGCTCGTTGTCGCCGATGGCCGATTGCTCGCGGCTGCCAGCGCGGGTGGGGACGCGTTGGGTGCGGCCTTGGGTCTTGAGGTTGCGCGGGGATGGCCCGAATTTCCTGCCGCCATTCCAGCGACCGAGGCCTTCCTGGCAATGTTCCCGGATCAGTCGGACTGGTCAATGTACTTCTTCGTCGATCAGGCGAGCGGCACGCTAGTCGGGTCAGGCGGGTTCAAAGGAGCTCCGCTCGATGGCATGGTCGAGATCGGCTACGAGATCGCTCCAGGATGGCGCGGGCGCGGGGTGGCGACGGCGGCAGCTCGGGCGCTGGTGGACAAGGCGCGTGCCAGTGGCTTGGTGACGATCGTGGCGGCCGAGACACTGCCGGAAGTGAATGCCTCGGGAGCTGTTCTGCGCAAGCTGGGTTTTGTGCAGGTTTCTGAATCTTCAGACGCTGACGTCGGCAGCACCTGGCGGTGGGAGCTGCAGCTTCACGACTGAACCGCCGTCGGCGGGCCGACCGGGATTCAACCAGGTGGACGCGAAACGACCCGGTGGCTGGGGACTGCCATCGGGTCGTTCGCTTCGGGGAGGTTGTTATCTACCGGTAGAGGTTTTCGTAGTGGCGACCGATTGCGCGACCGCGAGCTTCGTACTTGTTCATGTGGTATGTCTTCGTGGCCGGGGCGGGCGCAGCGGGTTTGGCCGGCGCTGGGGCGGCAGGTGCTGGGGTGGCCGGGGCTTGCTGGGTCGTCACTGGGGCGGGGGACGCCTGGGTGGTTTCGTGGGAAGCAGCAGCGCTGGCGACTCCGAGGACTGCGGCGCCTCCAACAAGCAGGGCAGCTGGAACCAGGATGAGGGGCTTGGCGATCATTTCGATTTCTCCTTGAGGTGGTTTCTTGGCGGCCCTCGGGGTGGGCCTTAGTTGGTGAAGCTTGGCGCTGCTTCGTGTTCAAGTTCTGCCCCTCGGACGGGTCCCGAATCGTGTGATCGTTTTGGTATCGATACCAAACGTCGTTGGTACCGATACCAATGCGGCATTCGGGGGAAGTCCGGGTGCCAAAGGCCCCTATTAACGCGGCGGGAAACTGGCTAGCGTGGGGAAGGTGACCTCAACCGCAAATAGCAACGTCCAGTCCGAGTCCGAGGCGACACCCGCTAAGTACGTCTACGCGTTCGCCGAGGGCAGCCGTGAGATGGCCGACGAACTCGGTGGAAAAGGCGCGAACCTTGCTGAGATGACCAGACTCGGGTTGCCTGTCCCTCCTGGTTTCACGATCAGCACGGCCGCTTGTCGGTACTACCTCGAGAACGGCAGTGCGCCTGCCGAGCTAGCCGATCAGATTGACGTCGCACTTCACGCGTTGGAGGGGGCCCGCGGCAAGAAGCTGGGGGATCCGAATGACCCACTGCTGGTCTCGGTGAGATCCGGCTCGCGGTTTTCGATGCCGGGGATGATGGAGACGGTTCTCGACATCGGGCTCAATGACCACAGCGTGATCGGACTTGCGCAGGTCGCCGACGACGAGAGGTTCGCTTGGGATTCGTACCGGCGGTTGATCCAGATGTTCGGCAAGACCGTGCTAGAGATCGACGGCGATCGCTTCGAGGTGATCCTGGCTCGAGCAATGCGCCGCGAGAACGTTTCTGCCGACACTGAGTTGGACGTTGACGCGGTGCGTTCCCTTGTTGAGAGCTACAAACGAGTGGTCGCCGAGTGCACAGGCGAGGAGTTCCCGCAGGATCCCCGCCGCCAGCTTGAGTTGGCAGTGCTCGCGGTGTTCCGGTCGTGGAATACCGAACGTGCGGTGCTGTATCGGCGACAGGAACGGATCCCGGGATGGCTGGGCACCGCCGTGAACGTTCAAGCGATGGCGTTTGGAAACGTTGGCGAGGGATCCGGCACAGGCGTCGCGTTCACGCGCGACCCTGGGACTGGTGCGCGTGGGGTCTACGGCGACTATCTCCCGGATGCACAGGGCGAAGATGTCGTCGCGGGGATTCGAAACACCCTGCCGTTGTCGGCACTCGGTGAGCTGGACCCGACTTCCTACGAACAGTTGCTCGACATCATGAACACACTGGAACACCACTATCGCGACCTTTGCGACATCGAATTCACCGTCGAACGTGGACACCTGTGGATGTTGCAGACCCGCGTCGGCAAGCGAACTGCCGCCGCCGCGTTTCGGATCGCAATCCAGCTCGTTGATGAGGGCGTCATCGACATGGATGAGGCATTGCGCCGGGTGAGCGGCCATCAGCTTGCGCAGTTGATGTTCCCGACCTTCGACATCGCTGCCGAGAGTGCGCCGATTGCGAAGGGGATGAATGCCTCCCCCGGTGCCGCTGTTGGTCAGGCGGTGTTCGACTCCAGGACAGCCATCAAGCGAACTGAAGCCGGCGACGCCGTCATCCTCGTCCGCCGCGAGACCAACCCTGACGACCTTGGCGGGATGGTTGCTGCTGCCGGAGTCCTGACCTCTCGCGGCGGCAAGACTTCGCACGCGGCGGTGGTCGCTCGGGGAATGGGCAAGACCGCTGTGTGCGGTGCCGACTCACTCGACGTCGACACGGTCGCTCGGCGGATGACGACTGCATCGGGGTTGGTCATCAACGACGGCGATGTCATCTCGATCGACGGCAGCACGGGTGAGGTATTCCTCGGCGAGATTCCGGTGATGCCCAGTCCCGTTGCCCGCTACTTTGAGGATGGATTGGACGCAGCGTTGGATGCGCTCGGCCCGCACGCAGCAGGCGGCGAACTCGCCGAGCTGGTTCGGTCTGTGGATCGCATCATGGCAAGGGCGGACGAAGTTCGTCGATTGCGAGTGCGGGCAAACGCCGACACTCCTGAAGACGCAGCGCGGGCCCGGCGCATGGGTGCAGAGGGAATCGGCCTGTTGCGGACAGAACACATGTTTCTTGGCGAACGCCGCGAGCTTGTGGAACGGTTGATCCTCGCCGCGGAGGATGGCGAGCGCGAGGCCGCGCTCAAGGCGCTGCTCCCGTTGCAGCGCAAGGACTTCATCAGGATCCTGGAGCAGATGGACGGGCAGCCGGTCACCATTCGGCTCATCGATCCGCCACTACATGAGTTCCTCCCGGACCGAACTGAGCTCGCCGTACGGGTGGCGCGGGCCGAAGAGCGCGGAGAGGCGATCGAGTCCGACCTGCGTCTGCTACAGGCAGTCAATCGATTGAATGAGTCCAACCCGATGTTGGGTCTACGCGGGGTCCGGCTCGGATTGGTGCTGCCAGGGTTGTTCGCATTGCAGGTCCGAGCGATCGCGGAAGCGGCCTGCTTCCGCGAGCGGATGGGCGGGGATCCTCGGGCAGAAATCATGGTGCCGCTGGTCGGCTCTATTCAGGAACTCGAACTGGTCATTGACGAGGCTGCCGGGGTGCTGGCATCGGTCGCCGAGGCGCATGGATGTTCGCTGCAGTTCCCGATCGGGACCATGATCGAACTGCCACGGGCGGCGCTGACGGCGGGACAGATCGCGGAGGCCGCGGAGTTCTTCAGTTTCGGCACCAATGACCTCACCCAGACGACGTGGGGGTTCAGCCGGGATGACGTGGAGGCCGCCTTCTTCTCCGCCTATCTGGAGAAGGGCGTTTTTGGAGTTTCACCCTTCGAGTCGATTGATCGCGAGGGGGTCGGCGAGCTGATCAAGATCGCCGTTGCCGCTGGACGCAAGACCCGTCCGGACCTGCACTGCGGCGTCTGCGGCGAACACGGCGGTGACCCAGAGTCGGTGCACTTCTTTGACGAGGTCGGCCTGGATTACGTGTCCTGCTCGCCATTTCGGGTGCCGATTGCGCGGTTAGAGGCCGGACGAAGCGCCCTCGAACGCTGATTCGGCCACGCTCGCGAACATTCGGTGAGATTGGCCTCCAGAGACGCCAATTTCACCGAATGTTGAACTTTCTTTCGTTCACCCGTTTGGGTGAACGAAGCGCTGGGTACTACCTCGTCGAGCGGATCAACATCCACCAAGATCCACCGAAACGAGGAGCCATCATGAACCGCAAAATGACTGCAACTGCTGCACTTGTCGCTGGACTAGCCCTCACGCTGACGCCCGCTGTGGCGATGGCCGCAACACCCACCGACGCTGTTACCTCCGCCACTACGACGACAGTCGGAGCGATCAGCAAGCCGACCGCAACGCTGGTTAATCACGCGCCGTACGGCATGGTCTACCAACTCAAGGGCACGGTGTCCGGTACGCATGCTGGTGACACTGTCCGAGTTCTCAACGCCAACAACCAACCTGCCGCAGGATTCACGCCCTTCAAGATCGGATCGCCGATCACTTCCTACACGGTCTACTACAACCCAGGTTCACTCGCCGGTCAGTACAAGGTTCAGATCGGCAATCAGATCTCTGCGGGCGTCGCGCTGAACGTGATCCCAGCTGTCGCTGCTCGTGCCGACGGCGGCCGATAAGCCGGGGGGACGACACCGGCCGCAACGCAAGCGGGCTGGTCTGAGGTTTACACCTCGGGCCAGCCCGCTTCGTTGTTCACTTCGACTGCGGAAGCGGAGCCACGGGGGGCAGCGCAGGCAGCCCTGCTGCCTTGCGTAGCGATTCGTTTGAGCCCTTCCAAACATTGGCGTCGGTTCCGCCCTTGATGCCTGGAACCTTGGCGCGGTCGGTGTACTGCCACCACGACCACTTCCAGCCCCTGATCGCCGGCTGTGCACCGTAGCCCGACGCCCACAGGCGGTAACCCTTCTTCGCGAACTTGGTGGAGTTGCCGGTCTTTGGTCCCCACCACCAACTTCCTGTGTAGATGACCATTCGCTTGTTCGGCAATCCGGTGAGCCTTTGGACCTCTTTGGTCCACCGATTGATCCACTTGACGATCGCCTTCTTCTTTTTCTTTCCGGTCTTTCCCTCAGCGTCGAGCACGGCAAAGTCTCCAGCAGCTCGGAAGCCGCCGGCGGAGTTCACGTAATCAACGAAGTATCGAGCGTCGAGCACCGGGTTCTTTGTGAAGTCACCGAAGTCGTAAACGCCTCGAATCAGTCCGGCCGCCGCCATCCCTTGCCAATTGCCAGCGAAGAAGGGATCGCGATACGTGCCTTGGGTCGCCTTCGTGAATGCGAAGCGAACAGTGCGTGGTGCTGGCACCTGGCCTTCGCGCAGCGGTGGATTGGCGACCGTCGGCCAGTCGATCAGACCCTCCCAGTTCGACACGTCGACACCAAACGTGGGTGTGGTGCCGCCGGGTGTGGGCCAGGACGGGTCAAGAAGCGCGCGTTGCACTGGGAACTGTGAGTCGTCTCTGCGCACATATTGCGGGGCCTTCGAGACCATCGAGGCCGGGGGCGTTGGGGGAAGCTCAGCAATCAACACCTGTGGCACGTTAGCCGCGAAATCTCCATAGGTCGCGCTTATCGGGCCCCAGCGGCGACGTGCCGCCAACATTTGGATGTTCGTTTACCAAGGGCGGGGTTCACCGTGGGTTGGACCACTCCGGGTCGGGTCAGGCGTAGGCTCGAAGTTTCGCTTGCAGTGCTGATGGCAAGTGGGCACGATGGACTCATGTGCCGAAGTATCAAGACCCTGCGTCCCCCATATACCGACGATGCCGGCGAATCTGAGTATCACGCCGCTGCCCTCCAATACGTGCGGAAGGTCAGTGGGTTTAGGGCGCCATCAGCCAAGAACCAGGCCGTGTTCGATGAGGCAGTCGAGCGGATCGCTGCTGCCACTGCCGAGCTCATGGCGGACCTTCAGTTGCCGAAGACTCACTCGCACGCAGTCACACCTTAGAAGGGTCGAGTCATGGTGCTTGCCAAGAAGACACTGGATCAATTGAAGATCTCCCCCGGTGAACGCGTTCGATTGGCCGAGCACGATCCGGCCTGGCTTCCGGACAAGGTGCGCAAACTCCCGCCCGACGCGCGCAAGACGTTGGGCAAGGAGTTGCTGCGAGCGAGTCGCGAGGGTCTCGCCCAAGCCCAGGAACTGCTGTACGCCGATGACCGCTGGTCATTGCTTGTTGTATTCCAAGCGATGGATGCGGCCGGCAAGGACAGCACGATCAAACACGTGATGTCAGGGGTCAATCCGCAGGGATGTTCGGTCACGTCCTTCAAGCAGCCGAGCGCGCAAGACCTTGACCATAATTTCTTGTGGCGCACGTGGAAGGCCGTTCCCGCTCGTGGACAGATCGGGATCTTCAATCGTTCGCACTACGAGGAGGTCTTGGTCGTCAAGGTTCACCCTGAATTGCTTGACGCGCAGCGGATTCCCGACGTCAAGGTCAACAAGGCATTCTGGCAGCGGCGCTATGACGACATCAACGACTTCGAATCGCACCTAGCCCGCAACGGGACGAAGATTCTGAAGTTCTTCCTCAATGTCTCGAAGGATGAGCAGCGGCAGCGGTTCCTGGACCGTATCGAGGACCCCGCGAAGCACTGGAAGTTCAGTCAAGCCGACCTTGTCGAGCGGGAGTTATGGAACGACTATCAGCAGGCGTACCAGGATGCGATCGCTGCGACGTCGACAGCGGCGGCGCCTTGGTACGTAATCCCGGCGGATCGCAAGTGGGCGATGAGAGCGGTGGTGGCCGACATCATCACCACGACGATCCAAGGCATGGACCTTCACTACCCAACCCTGAGCGCAGCGGACGAGAAGCGTCTCGCCGACGCGAAGGTTGCCCTCACCGCGCAGGGGTAGGCGATCCTTCCGTTCGACCCCTGCTCGCTCTCGTTGCGCAGATCCCCACCGTGTTGCCCTTTTTGGGGGCAAATCCGGGCCAAAAAGGGCAACACGGCGGGGATCTGCAACAAAGGGCTGGCGAACGGCAAGGCTACTTCGCGGGAATCGTGATGACGACCGTGAGTTGCCAAGCCTGATCGGCGGACTTTGCGGTGACGGTCATCGGCAGCGGTTTCACTGCGCCGTCTGAAGCAGCGCTGTAGTCGTAGTAGCCGATGAACGGCGCTTGAAGGGTGATCGACTGCCCGTCGACCGGCGAGAGTTGAAGCGCGAAGTAGCCCTTGGATTGGTACTGCGGGATCGATACTCCGGCCCTAACCTGTTGTGAGGGACTGCCGTCGCCAACGAATTTCGTGGCGGTCGATTTGAAGCTCGTCGTGTAGGGCTGGCCAAGGCTCGTCGAGCCCATGGACTTTTGTGCCCAATCCGCGCTTTGGCCCATTGCACTATCGAAGATGCTGATTTCGGTGGGTCCCCCCGGCAGCCGACGACCTGGATCGGCGATGCTGGCTGAGAACTCGTTGGTGATTAAGACCGTTCCGCAGCTGGTCGTGCCCAGGGTGATCGCAAGCAAACAAGCGGCAGTCACCAATCCGCGCCGAAGGACGTGCATGACCGCAGCGTAGTTGTCGACCGTCGCGGCATGGCTGCTCGGGATTCGCGATTAGGCTGGCGCCATGACGGATGAAGCACGCACCGCGCCCGAATCAGGTACAGCCGCCGGACTGGCCCGCTGGCATGAGCTGGTGCGCAGCCGCGATCCACTTGGGCTCACCGACCTGCTTGCCGACGAGGTTGTCTTCCGCTCGCCGATCGTCCACACACCTCAGGTTGGCAAAGCTCGCACGACGATGTACCTCACCGGAGCGCTGCACGTGCTCGGCAACGACGACTTCACCTACGTTCGCGAGGTTGTGGACACCCCCAACGCCGTGCTCGAGTTCACGACAACGATCGATGGCATCGAAGTCAACGGTGTGGACATGATCGAATTCAACGACGCCGGGAAGATCGTCGACTTCAAGGTCATGCTTCGTCCGATGAAGGGCATCCAAGTCGTCGGCCAGAAGATGGTTGAGATGCTTGAGGCTCTCAAGTCAGGCCAGCCCAGCTAATCGACCGAATTCGGTTATGTCATTGGTCGTCGCGTTACGACTCCAATAAATGCATGTTTCCGTGGTCACAAACGCCGATTCCGGTGCTTTGATGAGTCATGCCCACATCGAACTTCCGCAAGGTGCGCCCTGGCGCCGGGGCGATGTACTACGCGGCCGAAGCCGCGGGGCTCGAGTGGCTCAGGGTGGAGTCAGGGCCGCCCATCCCGGAGGTCATCTCAGTTGGGCAGGCGGCATTGGAGATCGAGCGCATCAGCGAGTCAAGCCCGTCCAGCGCTGCGGCTGAGGCGTTCGGGGCCGCCTTGGCCGCCATGCATAACACGGGTGCTGACGCATTCGGCGTCGGTCCGCCCACGGCTCCCGGATCAGGGTGGATCGCCGATGTCCCCATGCCATACGGGACGTTTGACTCCTTCGGCCCGATGTACGCGGAGTTGCGGATCCGCCCGTACCTCAAACTTGCGCGCGAAGTCGAGGCGTTCACTGCCGACGAGTTCGCGGTCTTCGAGCAACTGTGCGACCGGCTGTTGGGTGATGACCCGTCCCTCGTTGGACCAGGTGAGCCGCCGGCGAGGATCCACGGGGACCTTTGGAGCGGCAACCTGCTGTGGGCACCAGACCGAGACGGTAATCCTGCGGTTTGGCTGGTGGATCCCGCTGCGTATGGAGGACATCGCGAGACAGACTTGGCCATGCTCGCCCTGTTCGGCGCACCGCAGTTCGATCGAATTGTGGGTGCCTATTGCGACGTCAATCCATTGGCCGACGGATGGCGAACCCGCATTCCGCTGCATCAGGTCTATCCACTCTTGGTTCACACTGTGCTGTTCGGCGGCGGGTACGCGGGGCAGGCGGTCGTTGCGACCCACTCCGCTCTCGGCATCCCCAGCCCCCTCTCCTCTTGACTCACCCCCTCCCCTTCGTTGAGTGTGAGGAAGGGAGGTTCGGTCATGACAGACAACGAAGGCGCCAGCGCGAGCTCCGACGATGCGCAACAGTGGGAGATCACAGAGGTGCCGATCGGGATCGATGCCGACGGCACGCGGACCGAAACGGACAGCATCGGCCCCATCGAGGTCCGCGCTGATCGCTATTGGGGCGCCCAAACGGAACGAAGCCTCCACCACTTCGACGTCAGCGATGACCGCATGCCGAGCGAGGTCTATCGCGCGTTCGGCTACCTGAAGAAGGCTGCCGCGATCGTCAACGCGCGCGACGGGCTGCTCCCGCAATGGAAGGCGGACGTCATCTCTGGGGTCTGCGACGAAGTCATCGCCGGTGATCTGGATGACCACTTCCCGGGCTACGTGTGGCAGTCCGGATCCGGCACGCAGGCGAATATGAACGTCAACGAGGTCATCTCGAATCGCTGCATCCAACTGTTCGGTGGTCGGCTCGG
>DMNR01000275.1 GCA_003452655.1 Actinomycetota bacterium
CTGGGCGACTACGAGTGGATCCTCGCGTTTGAGGCGGACGACCTTTCGCGGATCGTGGACTTGATGCGCCACTTGAGGGCATCGCGTGCCAGGCTTCACGTACGTGAAGAAATCCCCTTCTACACCGGGGAGCGCCGTGCGCTCGCCGATTTCGTCGCTGACGTGAGATGAGGCACTCGTGAGTTCTCCCAAGAAGGATGGTCCTGCGAAGCCCGACGGCACTGCCTACGACGTCACGAAATCCGAAGACGAGTGGAAGGACTCGCTATCACGCGAGGAGTACTACGTTCTGCGCGAAGCCGGCACAGAACCGCCTTTCACCGGTGAATACACCGACACCAAGACGGTGGGCACGTACCGCTGCCGCGCCTGTCAGGCGGAGTTGTTCTCGTCGGAAACCAAGTTCGATTCTCACTGCGGATGGCCCTCGTTCTTTACCCCGCTCGCGGGGGATTCCGTTGTTCTCCTTGAGGACCGGTCACTACTTGGTGGCGTCCGGACGGAGGCGCGTTGTGCAAAGTGCGGCTCTCATCTTGGTCACGTGTTCACCGGCGAGGGTTACGAAACCCCCACGGATCAGCGTTGGTGCATCAACTCAATCAGCATCACCCTCGACCCGAAGCCATAGTCGAAGAATTCACTGCCCACAGTGACAAGCATTTCACGTGCCGAACTGCGCGAACTCCGGCTCCGCTCGCTGCTCCTGGCCGACCACGAGTTCACGACGCCTGAGGAAATTGTCGACTGGTTTGGTGCGATGCAAGCGCAGGACCTTGCGAGTGTGAAGTGGTCATTAGGACTTCGCCTGCCGCGATTGGTGGAGTCCAACATCGATGCCGCGATCGAGGGCGGTTCGATTCTGCGGACGTGGCCAATGCGCGGGACCATTCATATGATCCCTTCGCGGGATGCTCGTTGGATGCTCCAAACAATGGGCGTTCGAACGCTGTCTGGTGTTGCCAAGCGCTGGGAGTACCTGGGGTTGGACCGGGCAACAGTTGAGAGCGCCGGGGAGTTCCTCGGTGAATCTTTGCGGGGAAAGCGGAGGCTAACTCGTTCCGAAGCTGCGGATGCTCTGACGCAGGCAGGTATTGACGTCACTGGCCAGCGCCTTTACCACCTGCTGTGGCATGCATCGCAAATCGGAATCACCTGCATTGGGCCGACGGTTGGCAAAGAACAGACCTTCGTTCGGCTCGATGAATGGGCACCGAATCAGCGAGAGCTGTCTGGGGAAGGGGCCTTGGCCGAACTCGCTTGGCGCTACTTCCGCTCGCACGGACCCGCGCTTGTCACTGACTATTCCGGCTGGGCGGGGATTCCCGTGACCGCGGCACGCAAAGCCATCGCGGCAAATGCCCATCGACTCAGCCAGCTTGAGACCGAGTTTGGCGACATGTGGCTGCCGACGGAACTCCTCGATCAACGACCAGCCGTCCGAGGCACATCGGTCGGAACGGAGATTGCCACACTCCCAGGATTCGATGAATTCATGCTTGGCTACAAGGACCGTCGAGGGTTCATGGACCCAGAGCAGATGGCCATGGTGGTTCCCGGCAATAACGGAATCTTCAGGCCGACAATCGTGGATGCGGGTCGAGTTGTTGGTACCTGGAAGCGCTCGGTCACCAAGACGAAGGTCAAGGTGGAGTCGATTCCGCTCTCCCGGCTTTCTGCCAAACAACGCAAGGGATTCGATGCGTCCGCAGCTGCGTACGGCCGATACCTCGGTTTACCTGTCCAGGTCGTCCATGCGTAACGCGTGTTCTTCGCGGTAGGTTGGCAAGCGTGTCGGACGGGGAACATGCCAGCGAATTCCGCGAGTGGGTGCGGGAGCGCACCTTGGTGGTTGCCCACGAACAACTCGTAGCGAAGGGCTGGGACAGGGTCCGGGTCGGTGAGATCGCTGCCGAAGTTGGCGTCAGTCGCCCGACGCTGTACGCGGAGTTCGGTAACAAGGAAGGAATCGCTGAGGCCCTCGTGTTGGCTGAGACCGATAGGTTTCTCCTCGGCATTCAGCAGCGACTTGAACGTAACCTTGCCGACCCACAGAAGGCGATCCGGTTGGCGACTCGGTATACGTTCGCCGAGGCGGACAAGAGCGCGTTGCTGCGGGCAATCCTGACCGCCTCCGACGAGGGCAACGACACAATGCTCCCACTGCTCACGACTCGCTCAGAGCCGATCTTCCACTCGGCCACGCAGTTCCTGATCGCTTGGTTCGCCGAGCACTATCCCGGCATCAACAAGGCCCAGTTGGTCGACGGAGTAGACGCGTTGGTGCGCCTCGTAGTCAGCAATTTGATGTTTCCTGGACCGCGACCACAGCAGACCCCGAATAGAGTCGCCAACGTGGCGCTTGCACTCTTCGGAAACCAACTGAGTCGCCCAGACGGCTAGCGCCCACCACATTCATGTGCGTGCGCGAGCTGTGCCGCGATGCTGTGCACCCTGTCATGGTCACCGGATCCGCGGGCCTGTTCAAGGTGGGAGATGTCGGCTTCGGTGAGTTCCACCCATTCTTCCCAGATGCCGACAGAACCGCACACCACGTCAAGGGCGAAGCTCCCGCGGTCACTGAGCCACAGGCTCCACGACCAGCTGACTTCGGTCTCGACCCACCAGTTGGCGCCGTCGGCCTTGAGTCGATCGGGCCAGTAGTCGGGATCCACCTCGCGACGTCCAGAGTGTGGCATTTGCCAGGCGACTAGTCGGCGATGCGGTACGTGGCTTCGAAGCTCGCCGAATCCAGGATGTGGCCTTCGATCGCCGCCAAGACGGTTGGTCCGTCGAACGTGCCCTCGACGGGTGCGCGATCAACATCGAGCGCGTAGACGGTGAAGGTGTAGTTGTGCGTGCGTTCGTCGTTCCAGGGTGGGAATGGACCGTCGTAGCCAAAGTATTCGCCGCCCATGTCTGGGTCGCCGGCAAACCAACCGGTGTAGCTATTGAGTCCCGCACGTAGGGCCTCGCCCGATTCTGGTCCGGGCTTGCCACCGGGTGTGACCTCTGCACTGAATGCGGCCTCGACGATTTCGGTCTGATCGGCAGGAACGTCGACAAGGACCCAGTGGAAGAAATCGGCGCGCGGCAACTCTGCTGGTACGCGGCGTCCCTCCTGGTTGACGTCGTCCGGGACGGTCGGTGCATCGGAGTCGTGGACAACGATGGCGAACGACCGAGTTCCTTCCGGGGCACCTGACCACCGCAGGTGCGGGCTGACATTGTCGGCGAACGTCGCACGGGTTTCCGGGTCGGGTTTTCCCATCGCGAACACGGTGCTGATCTGCTGGCCGGGGACGATGCTGAGGCTGGTCAGTTCCATGCGGTTCAGCTTAGCGACGTCGCGCTGGGTTTGGGATGGACCGTTGATTCCCGATACCGTCGGCGGGTGGCCAAGTACGGAGATGCAATCGAAATTGACGTTGACGGAGTTCCGGTCCGCATCTCGAATCCTCTGCGGCCGATGTTCTCCGACGTCGACTGCACAAAGCGTGAGCTTGTCGAGTATTACGTCAGCGTCGGGCCAGGGATCCTGCGTGCATTGCGTGACCGACCCACAACGCTGGAACGATGGCCTGACGGTGTTCAGCCGGGTGTCGAACTTACCCAGCGCACCGGGCCGGCCAAGGAAGCCTTCTTCCAGAAGCGAATTCCTAAAGGTGCCCCGGACTGGGTACCGACCGCACGCATCTCGTTCCCGTCAGGTCGATTTGCCGACGAGGTGTGTCCCGACAAGTTGGCAGTGATCGCCTGGGCGGCCAACCTTGCAACGATCACATTCCACCCCTGGCCGGTCCGCAAAGCCGATGTCG
>DMNR01000138.1 GCA_003452655.1 Actinomycetota bacterium
GTGGAGTCCAGGTTCCGCGGCATTCGAGTAGCGCGGGCACTGTCAAGGTACCCAGGTAGCGGAGCCTCCACGGGCTCCCAACGGCCTTCAGTCGCCGCACTCGCCCGGCGTCCCGCAACCTCACTGGTCGACAGAACCCGAACATCGGCACCTTCAAGATCTGAGTACTGGCCGGACGTCGTACGTGCTGCGGGCGCGTCAACGTGTCGGCGCGCTCCACGGCTACGACGAGCAGCCGAACTACGTCGCCCACTGCTGCGCTGTGACGAACCACGCCGAGCCTGCGAGCTGCGCGGCTCCTCAGATGAGCGCCGTTCCCCTTCATCTGCGAACTCCTCAGAGCTCGACTCACGGCTGGCACGACGACGATCCTTGCGGGCCGCACTAACAGAAGCGGCCTGCGTCTGGCGACGGGACGCGTACCAGAACGCAGCGAGCCCGCCCGCAGGAAGCAAAGCGAGCATCAGGGGTACGACGCCCATGACAAGCAGCACTAATCCGATAACCGAAAGGCCTGCAAGCACTTGTTGGACCTGGCGACGACGCTGGCTTGCCGTGTTGCGGGCATGCGACTGGGCTCGGAGGCGACGAACATGGCGTAGGTGATCTTCGGTGGCAGACCCTTCGAATGGATCCACGCCGTGATCAAGGTGCTGGTCAATCGGAGAGATTTCCTCGTCATCGAGTGAAACCCGATCGTGGACCCGCGACCGCGCACCAGCGACGGTCACGTCAACGTCGTGGCGTGCGCGGCTGACTCCCCGGCTCACGCGGCGACGCTCGAGTGCACGCATGGCGCGGTGGAAGGTCAGAGTCGTTCTGTGTTCGGCGTTTCGTTCATGGCGGCGAAGCCATTGGGGGACGAGAACTACCGCCCAAAGAAGAATGACCGCTGCGTAAACCAACCCGGTGAGCACGTGCCACAGCGTAGACAAACGTGACCGGTCGCACAGGCTTTTGCTGCGGTGTTTCCGATTTTCTTGGCGTTACTCAGCTGTTATCGGCCAGGTTCGAGGCCTGACTCATCGAATGGGATTCAAAGTCGGCTGTTCGACTTGCGTCAGCTGCTGCCAGATAGCGCCTGAGCAGGCCACCAGGAACCTCTTCAGCTGTGATCGCGAACGTCTGATGATCACGCCAGTCTCCGTCGATGTGGAGGTACCGCTCGCGAATTCCTTCGTAGCGGAAGCCGAGCTTCTCAACTACTCGGCGGGAGGCGGAATTCTCGGGACGAAGGTTTATCTCGACACGGTGGAGGCCGAGTGTGAAGAAGCAGTAGTCGGTACCAAGCGCAACCGCAGTGGGGGCAATCCCGTGCCCCGCGAACTGCTTATCGACCCAATAGCCAGCATGCGCGCTGCGCAGCGAGCCGTACGCAATGCCGCCGACCGTCAACTGCCCGATCAGCCGATCCTGGTACGTAATCACCCAGGGCAGCGTCCGTCCTGCGCGCGCCTCGGCCCTCAGAGACCGCGCCATCGCCGCAAACGTGGGCGGAACGTCGACGTTACCCATTGGCGATGTGGCATCCCAAGGCGTCAGCCAGTCTCGGTTTCGATTTCGCACCGTGCGCCAGGCATTGCCGTCACGCAGCCTGATGCTGCGCAAGCCAATCGGTCCGCTGCTCAGCGTGGGAGTCGGCGAAGGGTTGATCATTCGCGATCCAGCCGGATGACCGCCACTTCTTCGTGAGCGGGAAGCGCGGTCGCCGCTTCCGGCACGATGACTAGCGCGTTGGCCCGGAAGAGCCACAGAGCTGCTTCGTCTGCCGGTTCGTGCAACACCGTGACCAATGCACGCTGCGAGGTTGAATCAAGCCGGACGATCGCCGGAAAGAACTCGCGTCGGCCGCCGCGGCTCTCAATCTGATCTGTGAGGTTCGCCCTGACTACTGGGCGGAAGAGCGACCCTCGACCGGCCAAAGCGGCAATGATTGGCCGAACGGCGACCTCGAAGCCCACAAACGCAGCCAAAGGTGTGCGGCCAACCGTGACGACGGGTATTTGATCTTCACCGAGCGTCCCGAGTCCGATTGCTGGGCCCGGTTCGAGTTGACAGTATTCGAGGTCTTCGCAGCCAGCCTCCTTGAGCGCGGCTGCCACCAATCCCTCGCCTGGATGTGGTTCGCCATCGTCCTCTCCGACCACAACAATCAGGTCAGCCCGAACAAGTTGGTCCTCGATGGTTCGCGCAAGAGCCTGACGATCTCGTCGGCACGGACCTCCACGAAACGTCGTCGCACCAGCCTGATCACCAGCGGCCGTCAGCATTACCGAAACGGAGTCATGGACGAGTCCGGAAGTCAAGGCCCTCGTCGTGTCCACCAGTTCGTCGCCAACGGTGACCACGACGACGCGAGGTTGGGGGTGGACGGAGACCCGGGCGTGACCTGCGGTCGCTACTGCGGCCAGTTCGCGATCGAGCAGACGCGTACCAGCTGGAACTACAGCTGCACCGATCTGCCGGTGACTACCCGTCCGAATCACACCGCTGCCTACAGTGACGGCCTGCACGATCTCAACTTCACTTGAATCATCCGCTCTGCGCACAGCTGCAATCGCAACTACGGCATTCGTTCCCTCGGGCATGAGTGCGCCCGCGCCGACTTGTACCGCCTGACCAGGCGTCACTTCGTTATCGCTCGCGTATCCCTGGTTCACGACATCTACGACCCCAAGCGTGACCGTGCTTGCGTCACTCGCTCCGATCACCGAATCCGCGGCCACCGCATAGCCATCACACGCAGCGCCGTCGAAGCTCGGGATCGGGTAAGCGGCGGTCACGTCAGACGCTGCCACACATCCGCGAGACTCGCGCAACGAAAGGTCCAACGGGTCCAGCGGGCTGGCCAATGCAATCGCCGCCTGTAACTGCTGTTCAACGCTTCTCACGATCAGATCCCGCCTATTGGTCCTGCACGGTGCCGGGCCTACCGGCGATGTTCGTCCACAAATTCAGTGAGCCAGTCAAGGAATGGGCCAGACAACTGCTCATCTTCGCTTGCCAGAATCACATTTGCCTTCAGATACGACAGCTTGTCGCCTGTGTCGTAACGCCGACCATCGAAGATGACGGCGTGAACTCCGCCACCATCCTGTGGGGGCATCTTCGCCAACTCGAGAAGTGCGTCGGTCAGTTGAATTTCCCCTCCCCGTCCCGGTTTCGTCTGGGCGAGCACTTCAAAAACCGCGGGGTCGAGCAGGTAACGACCGATGATCACCAGGTTCGATGGCTCCTCTCCCGCCGGCGGCTTCTCGACTAGATCGGTGACCTTGACGACACCTTCGGTTGATGTCGCTTCAACTGCGGCGCAGCCGTACATGTGCACCGACTGTCGGGGAACCTCCATGAGGCACAGGACACTGCCGCCGTGCTCCTCGCGAACCGCATTCATCACGGGAAGGATCTGATCCCGCACGTCGATCAAGTCGTCTCCCAACAGAACCGCAAAAGGTACGTCGCCGACGTGGGCCCGGGCACACAAGACCGCGTGGCCGAGGCCGAGCGGTTCGCCTTGGCGTACGTAGTGCACCTGCCCAAGCTCGGCGGACTCGATCACCGAGGCCAACCGGCCCTCATCCCCCTTCGCCTCGAGCGCCGCCTCGAGGGCGGGTGCGCGATCGAAATGGTCTTCGATCGAGTTCTTGTTCCTGCCGTTGATGATCAACACGTCGGAGAACCCGGCTGCTACCGCCTCTTCGACCACATATTGAATCGCTGGTTTGTCGACCACAGGCAGCATTTCTTTGGGCTGAGCCTTCGTGGCGGGCAAGAAACGAGTTCCTAGGCCGGCCGCCGGAATCACAGCCTTGGTCACGGGTCCGGGTGAGTTACTGTCGAGCTTCGCCATACCCCGACCCTAACCGGATCTCGGGCGATGAGTCCCATTCGCGCTTGGAGGTGTCGTGGATAAACCTGCGATCCGAGCGCAATTGTTGGCCAAGAGACGCGAGCGGGCGGCCCGTGAAACCGCAACCCAACGGTCCCAACGAGCCTCCCTGATTGCACAGCAATGCCTCGCTCTTTCAGATGTCGCCCGCATTTGCGATGCGGGGAATTTGGTGACGAGCTACGAGGCACTGACCTCCGAACCACCGACTGACACCCTCAACGAGGCACTGGTTGCTGCTGGTGCCCGGGTTGCCGTTCCCGTCCATGTCGTCGATGGGGAAACCCTCGACGACATGCGATGGATTGACCTCACGTCCCGCCAGGTGCTCGCGATGAACACAGAGGCACTCCTGGCACTTGGGGTAGCGGTCGTCTTCACACCCGCGCTGGCGATCGGCCGTGATGGCTCCAGACTCGGCAAGGGCAAGGGCTACTACGACAAGTTCTTCTCGCAATTACCCCAATTTCCTCGTGGACCGTTGCGCGTAGGCATCGTTGAGCCGACTTCGGTCTTCGACACTCTCCCAACAGAGGAACACGACGAAGTCCTCGATACCTACGTGGCTGGGTGAGACTGCGGTTCATCGGGCGGATTGGGGTCGCCGCTCAGGCAGGCTTACCCGAGCAGCGACCCAAGTGCATATCCGACGGTCGCCAGTGTGAACCCCAGGAGCACTGAGCCAAGCGCGTACATCGTTCCGGTCCATCGCAGCGGGCGTCGGCTCAAGTCATAGATCTGCGAGGTCCAGCCACTGAACGTGGTGAGAGCTCCACAGAAGCCGGTGCCGATCATCGTTGACGCGAAGTGCCACGGTGTCGAGCCACCTGCTGCCAGGGTCAAGCTCAATCCGGTAACGAAACCAAGGATCAGCGAGCCGGCTTGGTTGACCACGAACGTTCCGTACGGCCATGAAGTGCCGCGTCGGCGAATCATGAAGCGATCGACTGCGAACCTGGTCGGCGCACCGATCGCAGCACCGATCATGACTGCCACCCACACAATCATGGTTTACCCCTCGTCCTCAGTGAGGGTGTCTTCATCATCTTCCGAAGCCGATTCGACCGCAGGCAATTCTCGGGCGAACAACCTTCGCCCGAGAGCCATTCCAAGTACGACGAGCAGCACACCAGCCACCAGCGAACCAAACATATACAGCACCGCCATCGGGATCCGCCCGGCGAGGACCAGCCCATGGGTTTCGACCATGTAGGTCGAAAACGTGGTGTATCCACCGAGCACGCCGGTAACGAAGAACGGTCTCAGGCGGCGGGCGAAATTGCTCGCCCCAGGATCGGGAGCCAGCGCGGAGGCGGCCTCAATCACCACACCCAGGATAAATGCCCCCGTGAGGTTGATGAGGAACGTCGCCACCGGCCATTGGTCCGTTGCGCTTGGCAGCAGCAGACCAATTCCGTAACGTGCACTCGCGCCGATCACACCGCCAATCGCGACCGCAACGAAGAGGTCAAGGTCTCGCCGATGGTGGCTAACGTCACGCATCTCGGCGTTCGAACACGAGGTAACCGGCGACCGTCAGCACGGCTACCCAGACGCCAAAGACGAATCCGTTCCGAGCCATGTCAGTGCCGGCTACGAATGCGGTGCCGGATGAGAACGGGAGCACGTCGACGATCCACGGGGCATAGCCGCTGAGCAGGGATCCGATCAGAGTCTCGACAACCGCGGCGAAGGCCAACGGAATGATCACCCCGAGCGCCAGAATTCGGGTAATGACGGTGATCGCGAAGACGATTAAGCAGAAGCCGATGAGGTAGATACACGTCCGAACGAGATATGCGCCGAAAGATGCGACTGAGTCAGCTTGGAGCTGCGAGTTCCCTCTGAGAACCAGGTAGGCAAGCACTGTCGCGACAAGAAAACTGACGACCACGACTGCGCAGCAGACGATGACCTTTGCGATGAAGATGGGCGTCCGTTTGGGAAACTCCGTGAGCGTTAGCCGGATCGTGCCGTTGCGGTACTCCTGGCCAAATGCCTGGGCGGCAAGCGTCCCGAGCAACACAAGGACGATGAGGTTGGTTGTTGCAGATCCAACGCTCGCCGACAACGACAGATCGAACGCGGGCACGTCGCCATTCCCGGCACTCGAACTGATCGATCCGACTGCGGCTGAAAGTAGAAACGCGAGCGCCGTCGAAACAACTATCGCGCAGCCCACGAGAATCCAGGTGGAGCGAATTGACGAGATCCGGCGCCACTCGTAGCGAATCGCACTTGTCATGACTGATGCCCTCCGGTCGCATACTCCTGCGAGCCGCTCGTGAGTTCGAGGAACACTTCTTCCAGACTCGCCGTCCGTCGCGTCAGTTCATACACGGCGACACCGTTGGAGAACGCGACTTCCCCGACCTGTCGGGGGTCTGCAACCTGGACAGCGAGCCCGTCATCTCCATCCGGAGTTGTGGCGATTCCGATAGCCGTGAGCGCCTGGGCAAGTCGCTGCGGGTCCGCTGCTCGAACTAGAACGTCATTGCGCGTACTTCGATTCACGAAGTCTGACACCGGTTCATCAGCAATCAGCGTGCCACGCGAAATCACCACCACATGTTCAGCCATCTGTTGCATCTCGGTCAGCAGGTGGCTGGACACGAAAACTACGTTGCCCGAACTCGCGTAGAAGCGAAGGAAATCGCGCAGCCACTGAATCGACTGCGGGTCCAGACCATTGGCGGGCTCATCGAGGAGTAGCACCCTGGGGTTGGCAAGGATCGCTCCCGCCAGACCCAGCCGCTGACCCATTCCCAACGAGAATGTCTTGGGACGCTTCTTGGCCTCTGACGCCAGTCCGACGAGATCGAGAACCTCGTCCACCCTCGAATCCGGAATGTTCGCCTCAGCCCCAAGCATGCGCAGGTGTGCCCGCGCCGTTCGGTTTGGGTTGAAGAAGCGCGCGTCGAGGTGAGCGCCCACGACCTTGGTCGCGTGTTTATGTTCAGTGAGCTTCTTGCCATCCCACTTGGTCTGGCCCTCACCTCGGTCCAGGCCCAGCATCAAGCGCATTGTGGTCGACTTACCGGATCCGTTCGGTCCAAGAAAGCCCGTCACCACGCCTGGTTCGAGGGTGAATGTCAGATCATTAACGGCCGTCTTCGAACCGAAGACTTTGGTTAGCCCGATCGCTTCTACGCTCACGGTTGGTCCCTTCTGCGCTTTGGCCGGAGCGTAGTCGAATCGCAGGCACGTATTCTTTGCGGCGAGAACGCAAACTCGTCACAACCCAGCAACATCCATCCAGCGAATGAGGAGCCCCCGTGCCCACCTACGAATACTCGTGCAACGACTGCGGCGAAGAGTTAGAGGTCGTGCAGTCAATCCACGACGATTCGTTGACCGTATGCCCCAACTGCGGTGGTCAGCTCCGAAAGCACTTCGGCAACGTTGGCGTCGTCTTCAAGGGAAGTGGCTTCTACAAAACCGATTCCCGCGATAAGAAATCACCGGCCAAGAAGTCGGCAGCTCCGGCAAAGACCCCCTCCGAAGCTTCGAGCAGCAGCTCCGACGGCGGATCAACGAGCACGGCCGCCTCCACCAGCAGCAACGACAGCAAGTCGAGCGGAGCAAACACCGGCAGCTCAACCTCACCGAGTTCAGGCGCGAGTTCCACAAGCTAATCCCAGCGAAGGCCCTGTGGATGACCGCTGCAGCGCTGCCGCTTGGGCACGTACGGTCAAGGAATGCCGAGCCAGAAGCTCCGAAGAGTCGCCCGCAGCCACCGGCAACTTGTCGCCGCGGTCTTGGCGGGCACCGCTGGACTTCTGATGGTGTCGGTGCTCCGCCCCGGCCCGCTACCCACGACGCCCGTTCTTGTCGCGGCCCGACCTCTGCCAGCTGGTCACGTGCTGACCGATGGCGATCTCACTACGCGGGATTGGCCAACCTCAATTGGCAACCCGCCGCCAACGGTCGGCGGCGACGCCGCGCGTGGCCGCACGATCGCGGTACCGATGGACTCCGGGGAACTAGTGAGCTCCAGTCGCCTCGTCGGCCCTGACCTCCTGGGTCTAGGCGACATCACCGGCAACGGATCCGGAGAGCCCGCACTCGTAGCTGCACCCGTTCGACTGGCAGATGCTGGCCAGGCAACGTTGCTTCGGGCTGGCGACATCGTCGACGTGATCGCCGCGCGAGCCAGCGACGGCGGTGGTCAATCGGCGAACTTGGTGGCTCGAGACGTTCGAGTCATTACGATCGCTGCGGATGCGGGCAGCAAAGGAGGCCTGCTCCCTACCGATACAGCGGCCGGTGACCCGCCCGATTCAAGTAGCTTGATCGTCGTTGCAGTAATGCAGGATGTCGCGACTGAGTTGGCTGCGGCGGCCACGCGGTCCCGAATCAGCGTCGTACTCAAACCGCAGGTGACTCGGTCCCAGAGTTAGTCAGACTTGCCTGCGGCGAGCGAATCACGGATCTCGCGCAACAACTGAACTTCCTCGGCAACCTCTTCTTCAGCTTCGGTCTTTCCAAAACGTTCCTTGTACTTGTTCATCGGAAGCACGAACACGAAGTACACAACGGCAGCAGTAATCAAGAAGGTTATAGCGCCGTTTACGATGGCGCCGAAGTCAAATACTTGGCCATTGACGACGACCTTGCCGCCGTCTACGCCGCCACCCATCGCCAAGTTGATCATCGGCTGGATCAGGCTTCGGGTAAACACGGCAACAAGTGCGGTGAATGCCCCACCAATGACGACTGCGACTGCAAGATCAATAACGTTTCCGCGGGTGATGAAATCGCGAAATCCCTTAAGCACGGCAAACCCCCAAGATTGAATTAGTCCCCGTGATGGGGTGGCCGCTGCGACAAGTAGTCACCAGCGCCGCCGTCACCAGCAGGTTGTTCATCCCATGATTCCGGCTCGGAATCTACGGCTCGCGTTGGGTCCAGTGAAAGGTTGTCCAGGTCACCCTTGGGTGCCTTATCGCCTCTACCCATGATGCGTCACCTCGCCATGCTTCTTTGACTTGTGTGTCGACGCCTTGCCGAAGTCCCTCACGCTACGCCACGCATTGGTGAGTGGGACCAGCTTCGCGGTGAATCGTCGACGGTTACTGCCCGGCAGTTCCGACCGCCAGTTCACGCGTTCCCGCAAGAACCAGAGCCCAGTGACGACGACATCGAGTACCACCAGGAACAAGTAGTACGTATTGACTACATCAATGTTCTCGTCGATCCCCGCCAACAACTCACCCCAGCGGTTTACCCCAGAATCCCCATTTAGGACTCCCCCGCCGAGAAGGATGATCGTCAGGACTGCCAGTGGAATGGTCTTGCCGAGTTCGTGCGAGGCCTCCGGGCTGATGTGGGCGAGAACCCGCGCCGCTCCCACCACAACGGCCGCCGCCAGCGCCAGAGCTTGTGCCGAGCGATTATCTGCGGCGATGGTGAGAATGATCAGAATCGCCCACAACCACAAGAACACCATGATCGGTGTCAGTACGAGGTAGCGCACAATTGCCTGCCATCGAGCGGTGGGTGCGCCGTCCTTCGGGCTGATCGCAAGGTACAGGCGCGGATGCTGCATCGATCGGTACGCCCACAGGATGATCCCCATCAGGATCATGAGGCCGATCACACCAAATAGCAGATCTGGCCAATCTGCGGTCCATTTTTCGATCGGACTCGCGCCGCCCGGCACATCGACATCCCAGTTCACAATGGGTTGGTATCACATCGATGTTGACCAGTTGTGACATCGAGTGCTTTAGCTGCGGAATTCCCGCCGACACGAGGGCCTCGCTTGCGCGAAACATGCTGAAAACAAAGAACTATTGGAACAAATCGAGACATCGATCCATCTAAGGCGTGACGATTCGAGTTAGGGGTGAGGGGCCTCACAGGAATGTGGGCTCGAGTGCCGATTAACTCCGCCGGTAAGTGGGCAGAACATTAGTGTCCACCGAATTCGGGGGAATCGGGGATAGCACGCACGACCGACAGCGTTGTTGTCGCTTCGGGGGGAGCGACACCGCGTCGGTCGTGCGCCCGCCAGAACCGCATGACCGAGCATCAGCGGCAAGGCGGAGGAACATGGTGATGATGTCGCCCCAATTGCGGTCTCTCCGCTGGGGCGACATCCCCATGTAGTAGCTCGTTCAGGGAATTCAGCAGTTACGCATCGATCAGATCAATGACAAAAACCAGCGTCCGACCGGATAGCCGGTGTCCGCCTGTCTCGCCATATGCCAATCGAGGCGGAATGACGAGCTGACGGCGACCGCCGACCTTCATTCCAGGGATACCTTCCTGCCAGCCTGCGATCAAACCGTTGAGCGGGAAGGAGATCGACTCTCCGCGATCCCAGGAGGAGTCGAACTGCTCACCGGTCTCAAAGTCGACGCCGACGTAGTGCACCTCGACCTGCCCCCCTGGCTTGGCTTCGGCACCATCACCGACAACCAGGTCGGTGATTACTAGCTCTGTGGGCGGTTCGCCGCCCGGAAATTCGATTTCTGGTTTCTCCATAGGGCAATAGTTACACCGGAATTGTTGGCGACAGGGCACCAAAAGCAGAACTGCTGTGGGATTCTTCGCACGTGACGAGGTGGCTGTACGCATTAGGGCGTCGATGCGCCCTCCACGGTCGACTTGTTATCGGCATCTGGCTGTTGGCTGCAATCGCTTTATTAGGCGCCAACCAACTCCTGCCCTCGTCAAATATCTCTACCTTCTCCCTGACCGGAACTGACAGCACCACAGCGCAGACACTGCTCAATCAGGCATTCCCGCAGACCAACACCGACCCGAACCCCGTCGTCCTCTCAAGCCCAACACTGAATTTCGGCGAAGGCGAGGGCAAGGCGACGGTCGACAGGGTGGCCGCGGAGCTCAAGGCGATTCCTGCCGTATCTGCTGTTTCAACACCCAGCGACATCCCGAGCCAGCTGTCCACGGACGGTCACACTGCCATCATCGGCGTGACGATCAACGGCCAACAACTCGGTGAGGAATCAGTCTCCGAGGACGTCCTCACCACTGCAAAGAATGCTGCTGGCCCTGATGTTCAGGTCGATCTCGGTGGCTACCTGGGGCAACAACTCTCGCGGCCTGACACCCACCAAAGCGAACGACTTGGTTTGTTGGCCGCCTTGGTCGTCTTGTTCTTCACTCTTCGTCGAGTGTGGGCGATGGTCCTACCGCTCATCAACGCCATATTTGCCGTAGGAATCGGACTGGCGATTGTTGGCCTCATTGGCAGAGTGGTCTTCATCCCTGACGTCGCCCCCACCCTGGGGACGATGCTTGGCCTTGGGGTCGGGATCGACTACGCCCTATTCCTCGTGACGCGACACCGCAAGCTCCTGCGCCAGGGGTACGACGTGCCCGACGCAATCGGGCGAACGCTTGGCACTGCCGGAGCCGGGATGGTCTTCGCAGGCGGCACACTCATCGCGGCGGTCTGCGGCCTCACGCTCACCGGAATTTCCTTCCTCGCTTGGCTCGGCTACGCAGCTGGTGTCGTTGTCCTGATCGCCGTCGCTGCATCACTGACTCTCGTGCCAGCAATTCTTGGTGTCATGGGGCATCGTGTTCTCCCCAAAAAGCCGAGGCCGGAGGACGATCCAAGCCACGAGGAACTGGACAAGACCGTCTGGGCGAAGCTGGCAACTGCCGTCACAAACAAGCCGTGGCCATTTGCGATCATCTCCACGCTGATCCTGTTAACGCTGGCAGCACCGGCCTTCACCCTGAGTCTTGGTCAAACCGATGCGAGCAACTTGCCGCCGGAGACGATCTCGCGTCAGGCGTATGACGCGATGGCGGCCGGATTCGGTCCCGGCAGCACCGCCCCGCTGGTCGTGACCAGTCAGATGTACACCGTGGCGACTGCTCCGCCGGGGGTGACCGGACCGGGTGATCCGCGGACCCAGGATCCCCGCCTGCAGAACCTGCGCAACGACCTTCAAGCCACTCCCGGCGTCGTGGAAGCCAACGAACCAATCGTTTCCACCGATGGTGGTGTGGCAATCATCAAGATCACACCCGAGTGGAATGCCGCGGACCCGCAAACGGCCGAACTTGTAGAACGACTCCGAACACAAGTGATCCCTCCGGCGACGGAGGGCCAAGGTATGGCCTCCTACGTGGGGGGCATCACGGCCTTGTCATCGGATCTCAACGAGCTGATCGCCCAGCGAACGCCGGGCTTCATCCTTGGCGTTGTCATGTTGTCCTTCGTGCTTCTGATGCTCGCTTATCGATCCCTGCTGATCCCGTTCAAGGCAGCGATCATGAACCTGCTGTCCATCGCCGCGGCCTACGGCGTTGTCACAGTGATCTTCCAATGGGGGTGGGGTGCTGAAGTTATTGGACTCAGTGGTCCGGTCCCGATCGATTC
>DMNR01000060.1 GCA_003452655.1 Actinomycetota bacterium
GCGATAGCTACTCACCCAGCCATTGCGGCAGCGAAGATCCTGGGCAACAAACCCATGGTGTATCTGGGCAAGCGCTCGTACGGGCTCTACCTGTGGCATTGGCCGATCTTCTTGGTGCTTAGACCCGGAATCGACATCGGCTGGACAGGGCTGCCCGCGTTTGCTCTTCAATTCGCACTCACGCTGGCTGCCGCAGAGCTGTCATATCGATATGTCGAGATGCCAATCCGACGCGGAGCATTGGGGCATATCTGGCGGCAACTGCGAGAAGGTGGACTTGCCAGCTTTACCCGCCGAGCCAAGATCATTACTGGCTCCTGTTTGGTCGCTCTATTCGCCCTGTTATTCGCACTGCTGGCGATTCCAGCAACCGACGCGACGACGTACCTCAATGGCGCCACTTCTGTGGGTACCGAGGATCTGACCACAACCCAAGCTTCGACCACCACAGGCACCGACGCAGGGGCATCCACCACCACGACCGGCACGTCGAACACTGAATCCGCTGCCAATACACCCGTCTCCACCGTCCCGGCCGGTGGGGAGGTTCCGGTCCCCGTTGACCCAACGATGACAGCGCCCATCACCCCTGGCGAGAACCTGACCAAGCGCCAAATCACCGCGGTCGGCGACTCAGTGATGCTTGGGGCCCGCGACGCGCTCGTTGCCGCGATGCCGAAGGTGACCGTTGACGCTGAGGTCAGCCGACAAGCTCTACCGACGTATCAGCGACTCAAGGACCGGATTGCTGCGGGCAAGCTCGCCCAGGCCGTCATCCTGCATGTGGGGACGAACGGTCCGGCATACGAGAAGGATCTGCGAGCAGCAGTCAAGAACCTGTCCGACCGAGGCAGGGTCGTCCTCGTAACCGCACACATGCCAGACAAATGGATGGATGAGTCCAACACCAGCATCCGAAATGTTGCGAAGGACTTTCCAAATGTCCGTCTGGCCGACTGGGCAGCAGCGGCTGAGGGCCACCGCGAATACTTCGTATTCGACGGAACTCACCTGACCGGCCCCGGCGCACGCGCGTATGCCCAAACCATCACCACCGCCCTCAACTCCAAGTAGTCGTCAACCAGCGGCCACCGCCAATTGACCCAGTCTCCTATCCTGGAGCTGTGGAACTGGCAGAGCGCGACCCGTCAGAGCCGTCACTTTCCCGATTACCGGGCAACGCTCCACTGCGAGCCCAGATCCTGCAGGCTCATAGCGAAGCCCTGGCGCACGATGCCGATGGATACGACGATCCAGCGACGGGACTATTCGTCTTCAGCGCCGTCTACCTCGCGACCCGAGATTGTTGCGATCTCGGTTGCCGACACTGTCCCTACTGCGATTAGTGAACCCACCGACCAGCGACTGGTGCGGTAGATCACAGATTCAGCGACCCATCTAGGTGGAACCATTGTGATTGGGATGAACTGACTACATCCCCCGAGATCGTCAACAGTGGAACGGAGGCGGCTGATGGCTCGCTATCTGACGTCCATCGAATCAAAGGCCACTGCCGACGATGCATTTGACCTCATCGCCGACTTCTCCCGCATCACCGCGTGGGACCCAGGTGTCGTGTCGGGCAAGCGCCTCGACGATGGCCCGATCGCGGTCGGTAGCCGTTTCGAGGTGCTGTCCGCAGTAGGCCCGCGTCGGATCCCACTGACGTACGAGGTCCTGGAATGGGACCGCCCTCACCGTGCCGTGCTGCAGGCACGAACACGCGACTTCACCTCCTACGACGTGATCACCGTTGCAGACCTCGCCGGCAGCGGCAGTGAGGTCACCTACGAAGCGAACTTGAACCTTCATGGCGTTCGACGCCTGGCGGATCCGCTTCTGCGGGTTGCCCTACAGATCATTGGCCGACGAGCAGAGAGCGGTATTCGCCGCGCCCTCAAGGATCAGGTGCGGTCATGATCGTGGGTGTTGACTGGTCACAACAGCTATTCCGCCTCGGACGCCGCAGCGTCGATCTGGCGATGGAAGCAAGTGTCGTGGGGAGCTTCACGAAGATTGGTTACAACGTCCGCTCGCGGATGTACGAATGGGATGCCCTGCCTGACATGACCGGTCGCACGGTCGTCATCACGGGTGCGACATCGGGACTTGGACGTGCCGCTGCCGATGAGCTCGGAGCTTTTGGAGCTGAACTGATCCTGGTAGGCCGTGACAAGCGGCGAACCCAAGCGACGGCCATGGCTCTTGCCAAGAAGCATGGTGGCTCTGTCCAGGTAGTGATCGCCGACCTCGGCGAGCTTGAATCAGTCCGCGCTGCGTCCGCCGAGATGGCGCAGTTGACGCGAATCGACGCCTTGATCCACAACGCTGGCGCCCTGACCAACACCTACGAAGTAACGTCGGACGGTTTTGAACGGACCTTCGCGACCCAGGTACTCGGGCCATTCGCCATGACTCGCGAGCTCTTGCCGATCATCCAACGAACGGGCGATGGACGAGTCATCACGATGACGTCTGGGGGCATGTATGCCGAGAAGCTCGACCCCAAGACCGTCATGATGGATCGCGAAAACTATGACGGCTTGCACGCCTACGCACGAGCAAAACGCGCCCAGGTGGCCCTCAACGAGGAGTGGGCTCTGCGTGAGCCGAGCGCTGCGGTCTTCCATGCAGTGCACCCGGGATGGGCTGACACTCCCGGGGTCCAAGAATCGCTGCCTCGATTCAACCGGGTAATGCGCCCGCTCCTGCGTGACTCGTACCAGGGAGCGGACACGATGGTCTGGTTGGCAGCGGCCGACGAACCCCTGCGCAGTTCAGGCGTCCTGTGGCTTGATCGACACCCTCGCCACACCAACAAGGTCCCCTGGACCATGACAGGACCCGAACAGTCCGCCGAACTGTGGGCCCTCGTCGAGCAGTTGATTGCGGCCGCTGGATCCCATCCGGCGAGCTAGTCACCGGATCTGGTCGGCGCCACCCCGGCAATCGAGGGAAATCAGACGTAGGGTCAGCACAGCGAAAGTCCACTGCCGAACCTCCCACGACAGGAGTCTGTGACGTGCCTCTTCCCGACCACGGAATGAATCGCGACGAGTTGTTCGAGCAGGTGTCGCAACGCAAATCCGCTGATGCCAAATGGGAGCAGGGCCGCACGTTCAGCCTGATCTATCCCACTGGTCGGCAAGACGTGGATGACGTCCTCATGGAGGCCAACCGCCTGTACCTCTACGAAAACGCACTCAACCCCATCCGCTTTCCAAGCCTTGGCCAGATGGAACTCGACATCGTTGAGATGACTGGTGCTCTGGTCAACCTGCCGACGGCAGGCGGCGGAACGATGGCCAGCGGTGGTTCTGAGTCGATCTTGATGTCCGTCCTCGTGAACCGCGACCGGGCTCAGCGCGATCGCGGAATTGAACCCGCGAAGGGAAACATCGTTTATCCAACCTCCGCCCACGCCGCTTTTGCCAAAGCTGCACACTACTTGGAACTTGAGGCTCGCCCGATCCCGATCAAAGCCGACTTCACCGCCGATGTTGACGCGATGGCTGACGCCATCGATGACAACACAGTGCTGGTCATGGGATCCGCCTACGGCTACCCGCATGGCGTAATGGATCCGATCGAGGACCTGTCGAACCTCGCCCTCGAGCGCGGCATTGGCTTCCATAGCGACACCTGCGTCGGAGCGTTCGTGTTGCCGTTTCTTGAACGGCTCGGTTACGACATCCCGCCCTACGACTTTCGACTTCCCGGTGTGACGGAGATGTCGTGCGACGTCCACAAATACGGATACGCAACCAAGGGCGCTTCCGTCATCCTGCACCGAAATTCTGAATGGATCGGCCTGCAGTATTTCCTCTATACAAGTTGGCCATCAGGTCTCTACGGAACTCCAACCGTGGCAGGGGCACGCCCAGCAGGTCCAATCGCCGCAGCATGGTCGGTGATGAACTACTTGGGCATGGACGGTTATCTCGAGCTCATGCGCGGGCTCATGGCGACGACCAAGAAGTTCCGCGACGGCATCGAAGCGATCCCGCAACTGCGAATCATGGGGAACCCAATCGGACCGCTCTTGACGTTCACCTCCGACGAGATCGATACCTACGCGGTCTGCGACCTGATGGATGATCGCGGGTGGAACCTCGATCGCAATACGAACCCGAACGGCTTGCACATGATGATCTCGCCACTGCACGAGAAGTACGTCGAGGAGTTCCTCGTCGATCTGCGCTGGGCAGTGGCAAATCACGGTGAATCGCGAGGCATCGAGGCCCGCTACAACTGAGGCTCGCTGTGGCTGCGCCTCGTTACAACAGCGTTGCGGACTCCCCCGCCGCTCCCGGCTTTCCCGTTGAGGCCTCCTCAAACGCCTCAGCGATTGCCGTGGAGCGCGATAGCCAGACGATTCCGATGAAGATCACGATGCCGGAGATCACCATCAGGACGATGTTCATCACGCCTCCGGCCAGAGTCTCGTCGAACAGGTATACGCCCAAGATGGTTGCGACGATGGGGTTCAAGGACATGACGGCTGGGAACGACGCAGTGATGGGACCCGCCCGGAATGCCATCAGCGGGAACAGCACACCGAGCAACGCTGCGATCAGCGTCACATAAATCAGCCAGTTTCCGAACAGGGCGCCCATGCCCCCCGAACCCTGAGCGATCGTGCCCTTGGTCAGTGGTGCAACCAGCCCGTTGATCAACCCGCCGGAAACGCCGAGCAGCGCCGCTCGAGTCGCTCCGGTGAATCGATACCCAACCGCGATGAAGATGGCGCACGCAATCCCAACGACACCGATTGCCACAGCCCATTTAGCGTCGGAGGCGGAGTCGGTTCCGGCCTCAGGCTTGGCAAAAGTGACGAATACTCCGATGCCGACGGTGACCACGATCGCACCGAGCCAGTCGCTTCCGGTAATTGTCGTCTTACTGATGAACCGCGCGAACGGCAGGATGAAGACGAGTTGCGTCACAAAGATGACCTGGATGACTGCGAGCTCCCCGAGTCCCAGGGATGCCACGTGGAAGGCGTAACCAACGACCATTAGTGCGAAACCGAGGAGGAATAAGGGAGTCTTCAACGTACGCAGTACTGCCGACGCCTCGCCGCCAGAACCAGCCGTGACATTGTTCGTCGCTTTGTGCTGAATGACATTACTCAAGGCCTCAACGGCCGCGGCGATGAGTACGAGGACGACACCCAGGATCTGCGCACTAGACATGACAGAAGTATCTGCGCCACGCGAGGCTGAAGGGGCGGCGAACCCTTTGCCGTCAGCGCTTTCTTTCGCCGGAGTGTTCGCGTTTGCCAACCATAATCGAACTGCCCGCCACCCACTCGCCTAATTCCGAGAGTGACCGCGACCACAAAATCACCGTCCGAAACACGTCAAATGTCCGAAATATCCCGTGACTCATCACGCAAAGTGATCTAAGCCCTGTCAATTCGCTTGCGCATCCCGCAGGGTCGTCGGATGAATTCAACGACAACGCAGAAGAGAACTGACAAGGCCGGGCGGTCCAGTAGGACGGCCGTGGCGATTGCCATTCCGGTATTGACTGCGACCGCAGTGCTCGCTCCCACCATGGGTGCAGGCGCAGCTGCGGCGGCGGTCCCGGGCTCCGAGCAGTCAATCCAGAGCGCACCTGAAAGCCGCATCTCGCATTACAGCGGCGGTGGCGTGACGATCCGCGGAAACAAATGGCTGGGCGGCAAGGGCGTGAACGTCATTCGCTCGCGCCAATGCACCGAGCTGGCGACCCGGTTGTATGCCAAGAAGGGCTGGGGATCGCTCAACAACATCTACGGCATGCGAACGAATCGCGTCTATGGCGGCAAGCTGACCTTCCATCGCAACGGGTCCGGCTACGTTCCGGTCCCCGGTGACGTTCTTGTTGAGCTCGGCGGCAGCTATCAGCACGTCGCAGTCGTCAACAAGGTGACGAAGAAGGGCATCCAAACCGTTGAGCAGAACGCTATGCCCAACGGCCGCCATTTCTACCCACTCAAGGGCAAGAAGGCATTCGGCGCATTCGGCCCTCGCCACGTGGGTGGCTACATCCACAGCAAGAAGAACAAGAACACGAACTAAGCAACCAAACAGCTCACGCCCGAAGGGTCTGCCGGTCGATGCCGGTAGACCCTTCGGCATATGTGGGGGCAACACGTTGTTGGCACAGATACACGTACGTCGACTCGATAGGAGCCCACAATGGCAACTGCCACCTGGAATGGCCACGTAATCGCCCAAAGCGACGACACGGTCGTAGTGGAAGGCAACCACTACTTCCCGAAAGACTCCGTGACCGCTTCGCTACAACCGAGCAGCACCACCTCGGTCTGTCCGTGGAAGGGCACCGCTTCCTACTACTCAATCGAGGTTGACGGGGACGTCAACACCGACGCAGCGTGGTACTACCCCAGCCCGAAGGACGCCGCGAAGTAGATCCGGGACCGCGTCGCATTCTGGCGTGGAGTAACGGTCACCGACGACTAAGCGCGGGTTCGTACACAGAGAGATTGTCACCTGCACTCCTCGTGCGACATCTTCCTACCTTTCGAACGCGTGTTCGAGCTTTTGTCGGTGGTAGTCGGTAGGGTGTGGTCATGTTCGGAGCTGCCGATTCCCCGCTTGTGCCCGCCGCTGGCGGTGGCACGCCCGTTGCCGGTCGGGCCTCGATTGGCGCGGTGATCGAGGCCGGCCTCACCGAAGCACCAGGCCCGGGGCTGCTGGCAGACCTCGCCGTGATTGATCCACAGTCGGTTCCTGCTGATCTGGCAGTCGACTTACTCATTGGGTTGGAACGTCACTCGGCATGGCTGGCATCAGTCAGCGCAGCAGCCCTGGCCGCGGTTGCCGGACCGGCACCACACGAGGCGGCCGACGCCGGTGCCGACCCGTTTCACGTCGACGACCCGGTGCGAGAAGAAGTCGCGGCGGCCTTGCATCTGGCCCCAGTCACCGCAGGTGCCCGCATCACCGTGGCCCGCGACCTCGCGACCCGCCTACCCACTACCCGTGCCGCCCTGACCGGCGGACACATCAGCTACGCCCACGCCGTTGTCATATCCAACGAAGCCGAGCCACTGCCAGACGCACTGGCCCGCGAGTTCGACGACATCGTCACCACCAGGGCACATGGGAAGACTCCCGGCGGGCTACGCCGATACGCCCGCCGCGTCGCCGCGCGCCTGGCCCCGTCCCCCACAATCGATGAGGTGGACCAAGAGTTCGCCCGCCGCGAGGTCCACCTCATCACCAACGGCACCGTCATGGCCACCATCGAAGCCGTCCTACCCGCGCCGGACGCCATCGCGATCTGGAACGCCCTTACTGCCTGCGCACACGCCGACACCACCCGCCCCACCGACACCCGCACCCTGGCCCACAAGCGCGCCGACGCCCTCACCCGCTGGGCCGAACACGCCGCCGAGCAACCAGCCAGCACCTGCGAGCAACCCACCACCGGGCGCCCCCGGCTACGAGAAACCCACATCGTCATCGACGCCGCCAGCTTGCTCGGTCTAGCCGACAACCCTGCCGAACTCGCCGGAATCGGACCGATCCCCGCGCCCCTGGCTCGCCTACTGGCCGCCGACTCCACCTGGCGCCGACTCGTCACCGACCCCGTCCACGGCCACCTCCTGGACTACGGCACCACCACCTACACCCCACCGCGCGCCCTGCGTAACTACGTCATCACCCGCGATCGCACCTGCCGCTTCCCCGGCTGCACCCAACCCGCCGACCATGCCGACCTCGACCACACCACGGCCTGGACCGGCACCCCCGTCGGCGGAACTACCAGCGCCACCAACCTGCACACTCTCTGCCGACGCCACCACCGACTCAAGACCCACCACAACTGGACGGTCACCACCAGCAACAACCCGACCACCAGCAACCGACACCCTGACACCCTGACCTGGACCAGTCCCCGTGGCAAGCACTACCTCACCCACCCACCACCACAACTCGAACCACCAGCGCCGAATCGCCAGACACCCCTGGAAATCAGACTCCGCTGCCGATTGACCGCGACCTAACCCGAGAGCGCTTCGCCGTGACTGCAAACGTGACTAGCTGGGATCCAAGCCCGCGAGCCGCTGTTCCATGAACTGCCGTTCCGCCTCGTTGGTCACCAATTCCAGTGCGGCCCGGTACTCTCGCGCCGCCTCCGGGTCGCGGTTGAGCTGACGAAGGAGGTCCGCTCGAGCGGCCGGGAGGTAGTGATAGCGACGAAGGCGCTCGTCATCACGCAATGCATCTATCGCGACGAGCCCGGCCCCAGGTCCGTCCCGGTAGGAGATCGCCACTGCACGGTTCAGGGCAACAACCGGGCTGGGTTGAACCACGAGGAGTTGGTCGTAGATCAGCACAGCTGCCCACCAGTCTGTGTCCGCGAACGTGGGCGCCTGCGCGTGCACCGCCGCAAGACCTGCCTGCAGGAGGAATCTCCCGGGCTGTCGGGATGGACCCAGTCGCTGGTAGGCCAATTGCAGAGCCGCAAGCCCGCTGGCGATCAAACGCCGGTCCCAAACTCCGCGGTCCTGATCCTCCAGCAACACGATGCCACCCTCAGGCGTTTCGCGCGCGAGGCGACGGGAATCGTTGAGCTCCAGGAGTGCGAGCAGACCCAGTACCTCCGGTTCGTCGGGAGCCAGTACAGACAGCATGCGCGCGAGGTCCACTGCGTCGGATGCGAGGTCACGTCGCTGCAACGTCACGGACGCCGAAGCCGTGTGACCAGCCGTGTAGATCAGGCTGATCACTGCCAGCACACCGTCGAGGCGCTCCGGGAGTTCGGCATCGTCGGGCACTCTGTAAGGGATTCGGGCAGCGGCAATCTTCTTCTTGGCCCGGGTGATCCGCGCTGCCATCGTCGTTTCCTGCACCAGGCAAGCAGCAGCAATTTCGGTCGTGCTCAACCCACCCACCATGCGAAGCGTCAGCGCGACGCGAGTGTTCATTGCCAAAGCCGGATGACAGCAAGTGAAGATCAGCCGTAGCCGATCATCGAGGAGCTCCAAGGTAGACATCTGCTCCTCCTCGAACTCATCTGGTGCGTGCAGCGACGGAAGCTTGCGTTGCAGAGCGCCGGCCCTACGCAACGCATCGACCACCTTGCGCTTGGCCGTTTGGGTGAGCCATCCGGGCGGATTGCCGGGGATACCAGTCTTCGGCCACACCTCGACGGCAGCGAGGAACGCATCCTGGGTCGCCTCTTCGGCTATCGACAAGTTTCCTCCGGCCGCACGTGCTGCGTTCGCTAACACCGTGGCCCAATGGTCGCGGTGGGCAGCTGAAACGGCCTCGGCAACGTCCGCGCCGAGGCCGCCGCCGGCCGCGTTCAATGTCACCCCCGGGTAGGCATGACTGGTCGCACCTCGACGCAACCATTTGTCGGCAACGTCTTAGCGAAAGCCAGCGCCTGATCAAGATCCTCTGCCTCGACGGTGTAGAACCCGCCAAGTGCTTCTTTGGTCTCGGCGAACGGACCATCGGTGATGATCGGGTCGGCGTCGGCTTGAGGACGTACCGTAGTGGCAGTCGTCGTGTCAGTCAGGGCTTCGCCAGCGAGGATCTTGCCGCCACCGGCATCCACGCTCTCCTGCCAGGCAAGATGGGCGGCAAGCATCTGCTGGAAGACCTCTGGGGTCGGCGGCGCATCGACGAAGGCAGCCTCGTCACGGTAGATCAGGAACATGTATNNTTCTCGGCCCGGCGCTGAATGAAGAAGTAGGCGATCATCGAGCCCACACCTGCCAGTATCTGCGGCAAGAACCAGACCACTCGCCATAGGACGTCTGCAGCAACTGCCGTCGGACCATCAGCGCCGTAAGCCGTGAGCAGTGCGACCAACGCCAGGTCAACCGTGCCAAGTCCACCTGGAGAGATCGGAATCGACACCAGCAGGAGGGCCACCGAGTAGGCGGCAAAGATCTCAATCAGGGTTAACTGGCCCGGCCAGGCGCCAAGTCCGCCCAGAGCGCACACGAGCACGACATACGGCGTGAGCTGGGCAACCGCATTCGCGACCGTAATCGCTTTCCATTTCGTGGTCACCAGATCGTGTGCATGAACCCGAAAGTCGATCAGCGCACCTTCAACATCCGGCGTCGGCTTCTTGATCTTCTTCATGATCGGATTGAGCACTCGGTATCCGAAGTGCCCGACCTTGCGTGCTCCGTTTTCGCTGCGCAGCGTCAACACGATGACGATCACAGAGATGATCACGGCGATACTTCCCAGGACCGCAATGAACCCGTAGCCAGCCGTGTTTCGACCTTCGATCATCAGCAGGCCGATGGACAACGCGGGCATCGCCAGGGTTAGCAGGTAGACCCACACAGCATCTGCGGTAACAGCCGCCGCTGATCGCGCCGGGGATACCTTGTAGAACGACAGGATCCGATACTGCGCGCCGACCGCGAAGACTCCTCCGCCTGGGATCGCACAACTAATCAGGAAGCCGACCTGGCGCTCGATGAATCCGGGCCAGTACTTGAGCCCTGGAACCGAGACCAGCACGGTGAAGGGGTAAGCGAAGATATTGAGTGCTCCGGCAAGCACGAGCGCGATTACCCAACCAACTGGCAAGTCCTTGAGTTGTGCCAAGGCTTGCCCATAGTCCCCCAGTTTCGGGAAAATCACCGTGAAAATACCGATCATCACGATGGTGCCCAGGACGGTCGTAATGATCAGACGCTTCTTGCTCGGTTTCTTCTGATTGCCCGGCAAGGCACGTTCGAGATCAGGCGTGCCATCAGACTCCGCCTGCGCTTGCTCGGTCACCCGCCTGACGATAGTGGCTCAGGGCACTGCAACGGCGGTCGAAGGCGCGCGACGGAGTACGCCGACGCCTCGCGATCAGCGGACACCACGCCGTGGGCTAAGGACTCGGATCGGCAACTCGACGCTGCATCGTCAACATTCGAGCGCGCGCCGCAGCAGGCGGATCGTCCGGAACAATGCCCTTATCCTCGGGTTCTCCCAAGACCAACCGGCGTTCTCTGGGACTGACCGCCAGCAAGAGCGCCAGCACCGCTGCGACAACAATCATTCCGATCGCGTCAGAAATCTGGATCAAAGAATCCTGAGTCGCACTCGACGTCACCAGGCCAAACAGGGTGAACCCGGCTGTCCCAATCAGAGCGATCTTCAACTCAATCCGAGTCAACCCTGAGGCCGCAAAGAGTGGCAGGCTCCAGAGCACATACCAGGGCTGAACCACCGGTCCCAGGACCACCAGCGTCATGAACGCGAGCGCGGCCGCACGAATTGGTGTCCTCCCCCACGGGCGCAGACACAGCCAAGCAAGCACACACAGGGTTAACGCTGTACCGATCAGGCGGGCGATCGCCACGGTGTTGTCGGTGACGTCGAAGCCGAACAGCCCCAGGAATCCGCCAACCGCCATGCCCACGGCCGTTGGCGGTGACAGCCAGGTCCGAACCTCACCCGGGGTTGAGAGGGCAGAGACCCACCCAAGACCAGTCTTCGTGAAGACGGCAAGCACACCCAAGATGACGCCGGCGATCAGTCCGGTGTAAATCCAGCGCAGCCAGATCCGTCCCCACGTCGAGTTTGCCCCGGCCCACAGCAAGCCCACGAACGGGAGAGCTACCAGCCCAACCGGTTTGACACTGCCACCGAGGGTAATCAGGATCACCGCGAGAATCGGAAGCCTCTCCAAAGCGACCGCGAATCCAGCCACGACCAATCCGGCCATGAGCGCGTCATTGTGCGCGCCTGAGATGAA
>DMNR01000456.1 GCA_003452655.1 Actinomycetota bacterium
CTCGCTCATCCGGAAGTGGTCCGAATGGAGAAGGCGGCAGGCCACGCGATCGGGAACCATACGTGGGACCACCGCGATTTGACCACGTTGAGCACCTCAAGAATCCGTCACGAACTGGTCCGCGGAGGTCGCGGAATTAGGTCGGCCACTGGCGTGACTCCACGCTGCATGCGGCCTCCTTACGGCGCTACCAATGCCTCAGTCAGGTCGGTGAATCGGGCCTTGCACCTCAAACAGGAACTCTGGGATGTCGACACAAACGACTGGCGACTGCCGTCAGTCAAAACGCTGGTTCGGCGGATCATGAGTGCCCGCCCAGGTGACGTTGTGCTGATGCATGACGGGGGCGGAAATCGGTCGAGAACTATCGCCGCGGTGGCCCGGGCGCTCCCCCGAATGATTAAGAGAGGCGACCGCTTCGCACCAATAAAGGCCTGCCTCTAACCAACTTCTGAGACTGCAGCATCGGCGGCTGGGTCAGGCAGACTAGGTGGGACAACCACAGCCCAGACGCCCATCACCACCGAGAGTCCGAGCATCGCCAGTCCGGCGTAGAGGTTGATGTTCACTCCTGCCGCCTTCGCCAATTCCTGCGAATCGACGGTGAAGCCCTCAATAGTGACGGTGACGCCAAATATGGCGAACAGGGCGCAGATATAGGTCCGCAGATCCAGCATGCGGGCCTGACGCATCGTCATTGGTGGAGCATCAGCGGGGTAACCAGTTGGCGCGTCGTCGCTCATCGGCTGCTCCTTCTCGTCGCGTGCGCGGACTTTCTGGTGGATTTCGGTGTCAGTTCTATCTATGCACAGCTACAAGAAGGTGAACGGGATGTACATCGCGAGCGCCAGAGTGATGGCTCCTCCGCCCAGGACAACCGGCTGCTTGTACCAGCGGACCGGCTTCGCGTCCGCCGCAGCATCGCGAATCTCCATTCCCTTGACCAACCCCACCAATTCCGAGATTGGCCGCGGTTTGGTCAGCGGAGTCACGATCAGCGAGACGATGAGATCGACGACAGCAGCAGCGATGCCCATCCACATCGCCTGCTGAAACGGCGACCGAAAGAGATCTGGGTGCGTCGCCCCGGCCACCCAGACCCCGGCTGCCGCCACGATTCCGGAGACCATTCCGTAGAAGCCAGCCCACGGAGACATGCGCTTCCAGAACATCCCCAGAATGAAAGTGACGAAGACCGGCGCCTGGAAGAACGAAAAGAGGGTCTGTAGATAGTCATTGATGTTGTTGTAGGACGCGGCGATGAAGGCAGTGCCGATGCCGATTGCCACTCCGATAACGGTGATCCAACGCCCAAACTTCAGGTAGTAGTGATCGGGGCGGTTCTTCTTCACGTAGGTCTGCCAAATGTCATACGTAAACACGGCATTGAAGCTCGAGACATTCGCCGCCATGCCGGCCATGAATGCCGCAACGAGGCCCGTAACGGCGACGCCTAGGACCCCATTTGGCAGCAGGGTATCCATCAAAAGCGGGATCGCGTTCGTGTAGGTCATCTGCGGGTCTTCCGACGTTCCCAGATCAGGAATGATCAGCGCGGCGACAATTCCGGGCAGGATCACGATGAATGGAATAAAGATCTTGGGGTAGGCCCCGATGATCGGTGCACGACGGGCAGAAGACAGGTTTCGTGCTGACAATGCGCGCTGAACCTCGGCGAAGTTCGTCGTCCAATAGCCGAAACTGAGGATGAAGGCCTGACCGAGGATGATCCCGATCCAGTCACCAATGGGGTTGTCTCCGCCAACCGCCGTTCCTGACCAGGGGTGCAGCCAGTAGCTCGGATAGTCGGCCAAGCGATGGAGCACCTCTTGCGGGCCACCCGCAGCCGCCACGGCCACGATCGTCAGCGGAATTAGCCCGGCGATGATGACGAAGAACTGCAAGACCTCGTTGTAGATCGCCCCAGTCAGCCCGCCCGCGACGACATAGACCAGAACGAGCAGCGCCGCAACGACGATCGCCAGTGGCAACGACCACCCAAGCAGTGCCACCAGGACGATGGCCAGCGAATAGAGGTTGACTCCAGCAATCAGCACCGAGGAAACCGCGAACGAGCTGGCATTCACAAGGTGGGTGGGCTTGTTATATCGACGCCGCAGATACTCAGGGACACTTCGAATCTTGGAGCCGTAGTAGAACGGCATCATGACGATGCCGAGAAAGACCATCGCCGGGATGGCGCCGATCCAGTAGTAGTGGACGCTCGCGAAGCCATACTGCGCACCGTTAGCTGCGAAACCGAGGATCTCGACTGCCCCAAGATTCGCGGAGATGAAGGCTAACCCAGCGATCCAGGCTGGGATTGAACGACCCGACAGGAAGAAGTCGAGGCTCGACTTCACAGAGCGCCGTACAACAATTCCGATCCCGAGAACGAAGATGAAGTAGACAAACAGCAGTGCGTAGTCGACGGGACTCATCTCAAGGCGCGCATCAGCGGCGCCAACGACCTGTATGAGTGTGTCGATCATAAACACCCCGGCAATTCGGTCATGGCAAGATCGCTGCGAACTTGCACCGGTGTGATTCTGCCGACTCCTACCTGAATAACGCGCTCTGAGCAGTCAAATTCTGGCAGGCAAAAGCGCGCGACAAAATCGCCACACATGTACGAACCGCCTGGCGCGGGAAGATCTGCGTGGCTACGGGATTGCCACTGTTGGGCTCGGACTCAGACTGGAAGGCACAACTCCGTCAACAGTTGGAATCGATCCTGATGGAACCTGGTCACCTTCGACCCCCGCGATCGCGCTTGGGCTCGGTGACGGCGGTGGCGCTGGAACCGGAGAACTCTGGGCGGAGGTTGGCGTGCTCGGCAGCCTGACGTCAATCCACTTGTTCTTGGTCTTGGCAAGCAGGGCACGAAGGATATTTGCCTTCAGCTCGCTTTGATCGGAGGTGCCCCAGGCAACCGTGACGCCTGAGGATGTCGTCAGGGTAATTGCGTCTGGGCTCTCGGCCGAAACCACCTTGATCTTCGCCGCAAGGTCGGCTGGCAACTGTGCAGCGACCTCGATTGCAGCCGTCCGCGCCGGACCCTCGGCCGCTTCAACGACCGGCAATCCTTGTGGCTTCTTCTTCGCGAACTCAAACGCAAAACCTTGAGCGTCCAGTGTTGCCCAACGGTCGCCGTCTTTGAGAGCCGCGACGCGATCCCGTTCGACGACGGAGATAACGATCATGTTCGGCCAGCGCCTGGTCACCTGGACGGATTGAACCGCGGATAGGCCCATCACACGGGCTTCGACATCATCAGGATTCACTCTGGCGAGCGGGGTTCCCGCACCGAGGTCAGCGCGCTGGCCAACATCCGTGGGGTTCACTGTTCTGACCCCTTCGACGACCAACGACTCCAACGCAAAGACGGACGAGAGATAGAACAGCCACATGCCGAAGACGAAGACAAGGGCGACCAAACCCGCCAGGATCTGCCACGTTCGTTTGGACCACTGGGGCACATGGGGTCCACGACCGCCGCGCTTGGGGGGAGGCGGCGGCGGAAGCGTCGGGAGCGGGTGATCCAGCAGGGTGCTCATGAGGGCACCTCTTGGCCGGAGTCACTGCCGCGAGCGTCGCGCTCGCGGCGCTCCAGCAACGCCAAGACCTCAGGACCCATCATTGAAATGTCACCGGCACCTAGCGTCATCACGATGTCACCAGGGCGCGCGCGCCCCGCGAGATGCCCGGGCACCGCGGACCAGGACGGCTCGAACACCACGTGTTCTGCGGGAAGGGGCACCTTCGAGGCCATGACCTGCCCGCTGGCCCCTGGGATCGGGTCTTCGCCAGGTGCGAACACCTCCAGGACGACAACTTCATCGGCCAAGCCCAAAGCCTCACCGAATTCCTGCGAGAACAGCGCCGTCCGATAGTAATGATGGGCCTGGAATGCGACCACCAACCGACCGTCACCAACTGCATCTCGAGCTGCCCGTAACGTAGCTGCGATCTCCGTTGGGTGGTGCGCGTAGTCGTCATAAATGCGTACGCCATCAGCCTGGCCGCGGAACTCGAATCGCCGACGGGTACCGGAGAAAGCCGCTAGGCCCTCTGACAGCTCGCCAACGCCGAATCCCAAACCCAATCCGCACACGAGTGCGGCGGTGGCGTTGAGCATGTTGTGCTGGCCCGGCACCTGCAGCTGAATAGCGCTCGTTCGGACGCCCTTCACGACAACTTCAAAGGTCCAGCCATTGCCTTTGGTGTTGATGACCTGGACCCGGTTGTCTGCCTCGTGCGATTCGCCATAGGTGTGAACCTCAACACCTGACTCACGGGCACGACTCGCGAGTGCGGCGGCGCCTGGGTCGTCCTGACAGATGACAATGAAACCGCCGCGACGCCCGATTCCCGTCGCGAAGTCATCGAAGCCTCGTTCCACGGCCTCCAGCGAGCCCCAGTAGTCCAAATGATCGGCTTCGACATTCGTGACGATCCCGGCGAACGCACCAAGCTGGAGAAACGATCCGTCACTCTCATCTGCCTCTGCGATGAAGAGTTCGCCGGTGCCGGCGTGCGCATTGGATCCGGACTCGTTGAGCTCACTACCGATCACGAATGACGGATCGGCACCACAATGCTGCAGTGCCACCGTCAGCATCGAGGTCGTCGTGGTCTTTCCATGCGTTCCGGAAACCGCCACAGCCTTGCTGTCTGCCATGATCACGGCCAGGGCCTCGGCTCGCGACAACACCCTTAGACCCTGTTCGCGGGCAGCCGCCAACTCCGGATTCGACTCCTTGATTGCGGTCGACACGATCACTGTCGCACCGGCCGGAATCTGCGAAGCGTCATGTCCAATTGACACGGTGGCGCCAAGAGCGCGAAGAGCCGCCACCCGACGCGAGTCCTTAGCATCGGAACCTGAAACGACGAGTCCGCGCGAAACCAGGACTTTTGCGATGCCCGACATTCCCGCACCGCCGATGCCGACAACATGCACGGGTCCCAACGAGGCCAGATCGACCGCTGCGGTGGTCGTCATTAACTCTGTGCCCCTTTCCCGGCTTCAACGGCTTGGGTCACGAGGTCAGCAAGTCGAGAACCGGCGTCTCGGATACCTTGTGTGGCGGCCGCTTGGGACATTGTTGCCAATCGAATCGGATCTGCTAGCAACGGCAGCACCGAATCGGCCACGGAATTTCCCGAAAGCTGGTCATCTGGCAAGAACACCCCACCTCCAACCTTCACAATTCCGGCAGCATTGAGTCGCTGCTCACCATTCCCAATAGGCAACGGCACGTATATCGCCGGCAGGCCAACAGCAGAAAGCTCGGCACAGGTCATCGCGCCGGAGCGACACAGTGCCAGATCTGCCGCGGCGTATGCAAGATCCATTCGATCGACATAGTCGACCCGGTGATAGCCGTCTGCCAGCCCTTCGACGAGATCGGTGCCCTGATCCAAGTTCGCGGTTCCCACGACATGCAGAACCTGACCGCCCGCCGCGACAATCTGCGCGGCCGCAGCCTGCACGGCGGTGTTGATCCGACGCGCACCTTGAGATCCGCCGAATACCAGCAGGCAAGGCTTATCCGGATCAAGGTTGAAATACTCACGTCCCGCGGCTTGCATGCCAACGCGGTCCAGATCGACGATGGAGTTCCGCAGCGGAATCCCCAGCGTGAGCGCGTTTCGCAGTGAACCATCAAATGCTTGCGCGACAAACGGCGTCATTCGAGCACCCACGCGATTCGCGAGACCAGGTTTGGCATTTGCCTCATGGATCACGATCGGCACCCGACCGCGGGCCGCCAGGTACGCAGGCATCGCGACGTATCCGCCGAAGCCCACGACCACCTGTGTCCCCTGCTCGTTCATCACCTGCCGCACCGCGCGTACAGCTGCGCGCAAGCGTGAGGGAACTGCGAAAAGGTCCTTCGTCGGGCGACGCGGCAGGGGAACCGCCGGGATCAGTTCAAGGGCGTAACCGCGCGCCGGAACGAGGCGTCCTTCTAGCCCTCGGCTGGTGCCTAACGCACGGATGTCAGCAGTGGGGTCTCGCCGCGCGATGACATCTGCGGTGTTGAGTGCGGGCTCGATGTGTCCAGCAGTCCCACCCCCGGCCAGCAGCACCTTCACCTACTGATCCTTGCCGTCGTGGCGGCGGCGCGCCCGTGGCACCTTTGGCGTACGGGCCTTGCGACGCGACCTGGTCGCGGTTGCGGTTGCGGTTGCAGTGGCAGTCGTAGCACCGGTTTCACGTTCACTGCGCTGCCTCGTCTGCTTCTTCAATGCTCGCCGTCCGCCGGCCTTGCGAGCGGCTTTGCGGGTAGTCAGCAGCGCGCTTGCCTCGGGTTGAGCACGGGCGAACGCAAGCAACATACCCACGGCCATCAATGTGAAGGTCAAGGATGAACCGCCGTATGAGACCAGAGGAAGCGGCAGTCCCGTGATGGGGAGAGCACCCACCACAGCGCCGATGTTGATGAGTGCCTGAGCAACGATCCAGATACCCACACCCGTCGTGGCGAGGCGAACGAATTCATCGTCAGTGCGCATCGCGATCTGAGTGATCACCAACGCGATCACGACAAACAGCGCCAGCACACTGAGCGTGCCGACCAAACCCACTTCTTCGCCAATAACTGCAAGGATGAAGTCCGTCTGCGCTTCCGGAAGGAAGCCCCATTTTTCGCGACTCGCACCGAGGCCGACACCCCACCAACCTCCGGTCGCCAGCGCATACTGCCCATGGAG
>DMNR01000388.1 GCA_003452655.1 Actinomycetota bacterium
TTTATTTTTTTTTTTTCAAGCAGAAGACGGCGTTGTGGCAGCCTTTGTATCTTGGTCGTCCAAGCGAGAGGCAGGCCGCCAAGGCCCTATATGCGCACATGCGAGCCACCGATGCTCGTCTCTAAACTCAGGCATGCCCTTGAAGGGACCAAAGGAGGTCAAAGGTCCTTGTAGTGCGACCAAGATGCCAAATAGACAATCGAAACTAATCGTCAATTACCTACTACAGCGGCAAAAGTCCGGAGAAGTACCATGAAAACCCAAGTTGAGACTCCAGTCCACCCTGGCCAGGGCTTAGGCCGCTACTTCACAAGGAGAGCGTTATGAAAGACAAATCACCGAATGTCCCTATTCCGATCGCCACCAACTCAGAATACAGTCGAGATGCGGGCTGTAAAGGAGAGTCTATGCCGGATACCCACTCAAAGAAGGAGAACCTGCTTAGAAGGATCGCCATCAGTGTCTGCTTGGCAGGACTTCGCGAGCGGATCTTTACGCTTGCCTGGATGTGGCTCAAAGGGGGCTGGGCCTACATCAGGGTGGCGCTCACGGAGGTTGAGGATCTGCCTATCTGCGACATCTAATTGGTCAAGGCAGCCGCTCTGGGCTCAACATTCGCCCGCAGGTGACTCGGCGACCCATTGGCGTAGCCCTGCGGCTTGGTGTGCAGTCTGAGTTGGTGTAAGGCCGTGGCTAACCATGACACCGATCCCTCAGGCGGGCGGCTCTCCCGCGCGTCGGAACACATCGCCCTTCGGGGCCATGTCCTGTTGCTGCTGTCCGCTGGGCGGGCCGCCGCGCGTCCACCGCTCCCCTCAACACCCCAAGCCAGCCCACGCCGATGCCCTTCCCCGAAGACCTCGACCCGCTCCTCCGACCGTGGCTCGACGAGCACACGCCCACCGCGGCAGACTTCACCCAGGCCCAAAAGCGCGCGGCGCGTGTGCTGAGCGCGCTCCAGCGCGACCCTGACGCGGGCGTGCTGGAGTCGGGGCTGGGCGGGTCGGTCCTCAAAGACACGGCCATCTTGCCCATCTCCGACTTGGACGTCATCGTCTACATGGACGGCGATGAGTGGAGCGATGAGACCGGAGGCTGGAAACGGCCTGAGCTGCTCCTCGGCTGGCTCACCGAACGAATCGGCAGGACGCTGAGTTGGCAGATCACGAATGGCTACCTCTCGGTGAACACCCGGCGCCGATCCGTCGAGATTCGTTACACGAACGAGGACGCCGTGAAGATCGACGTGGTGCCGATCCTGCTCGCCAAGGGCCACAAGGAGCATGGCTGGATCCCCGATCCCGGCGTCCCAAGGGGGTACCGCAGCACGTCGATCGAGCGGCAGCACCGGCTCATCAACCACTACGCTCGTCCCCACAGGCCCCTGCGTGACGCGGTGCGCCTGCTCAAGCGGTGGAAGCTCGACCAAAAAATCCCGCTCATCTCTTACGCCTTGGAGGTGCTCGCGATGCACACGCGGGCCACACGAGGGCTCAGCACACCCGCTGAGATCTTTTGGGGGGTGTTGGACGGGGTCGCAAAGAGGCTCCTCCTCGACGGGGTACACCTGCCCGACTTCTTCGTCGTGCCGCGCTGCGCCGACCCTGTCCGAGTGTTCGACCCCGCTGATTGGAACAACAACCTCACCAGGTCGCTGAGCGAGGATGACGCCGAGACGATCGCTAAGCGGGCGCGCTACACGTTGAGGAAGCTGCGCCGGGCCTTGCGGTATCGGGGCTGCGCTGACGAGATCATCGCGGAGGCGTTTGGGGAGGTGGGCTGACCCTGAGCTGGCGCTACGAGCGTTGGCGATCCCCAGTTGCGTGTGCCGGGTTACTCTGCTCTCTCCATCGGAGTAGCACCCGCCCTGTGGCCCAAGACCATCAACCCCGCGTCGGACAGGGCCTCAGGCTGACCAGCCAGACCGCTAAGTCCAGAGTCCTCAGAGTCCTCAGAGTCCATCGGGTGTCGGGGCGCTCACCCCGAACAGCAAGCATGTACCCGTTAGAGGTGAAGCAGGGGCCGACACTAGGTGTGCGCTTCTAAAGATGTGAATGCATGTGGGGCTGGCTGAAGCAGCGAGCGGCGCACAGAAATTAGCCGATCTTCCAAACCCGAGCCTCGAGTAAAGGGAAAAAGTCAATGGATGCGAGAGAAAATCTGATCAAGACGCTGTGTGTGCTAATCGGCGAGCCGGGCCAATGGCGTGAACTGCTGTCCTCGGACTATGATTTGTGTTTCGCAGCGAACTGGCAGTCTCCGGCTGGGTTGAACATATTGCTAGGCAAGGTAGTAGATGCTGCCGTGAAAAACTCACAAATGGATACTTTGCAGGCACATGTGCGAAGTTACTGCAATCGGAGTCATTGGGATGCATTGGAGAAGGCCTTTGTTGCCTTCCACCCAGTATTGGCGCTGGAACGAGAACGCAACGCACTTATTCTTGACATCTCGGCCCGAATGGGGCGGAATGAACAAATCGATCTATCGATCATCAAGCGTTTAGAGGCGGTACGAAGGGAAATGCACCGTCCAATCTGGCAGCCAGACGAATATGAATGCATTGGTAAGCAGATAGGGGCTGGTGGATTCGCATGGGTTTCTATGGGTAGGCATCGCCTCACCGGTCAGATGGCTGTCATCCGCGTGCTTCACCCTCACCATCAGTCCGATCGATCAAAAAGGGAGCGATTTCTCTTTGGGGCCTGGATAATGGGTCTATTGAAGCATCCGCACATTGCTGAACTCTATTCAGTTGATGAGCGTTCCGCATCTTGCGTGTTGAAGTACTACCCCAATGGAACACTCTATGACGCTGTAATCAATGGGACTGTGTCGGCCACTTCTGCACTCAAGTCGATCCTGGATATTGGGTCTGCCCTTATGGAGGCCCATCGCCTAGGAATTGTCCACCGGGACGTCAAGCCTGACAACATCCTTCTCGGGGAGAATAACCAAGCGGTGCTCATCGACTTTGATCTCTCGTTTATGGTATCTGATTCGGATCGAAGGCAGTCTCAGTTTTCCACCCGATACTACTCTGGAATCTACTCAGCGCCCGAAATGGCTGCGCCGGAACAACCGACTACAATCAGCGCAGACATCTACAGCTTGGCGATGACCGCCATGTTCTGTATCTCCGGCGCGCCCCTCTCCATGGCTGCGGAGCGAGGAGAAGTTCTTCAAGAGATGGGGCTTTCCCCGGAGCTTCGCGACCTGTTTATGAGCGCAATTGCTGCCGATCCGGCGGAGCGTCCCGAATCTATGCATGAGTTCTGCACTCGACTACGTCAAGCTACGGAACAAGTGGATTTGCAGCGGCATCGGAATGCAACCGTGCTAAGCAGAGCTGCACGAGAAGAACTTCGAACTGTCAGATCGGGCATTCAGCACACTCAGCGGACTGTGGTGGCCGGGCCATGGACACGTTTGGGACTGGTTGGAGAGCGGGGTGGTCAACTGTTTATGGGCGTACATCCAGTTACCAACTTCGAGTTCCGGCATTTCCTAGGGGTTAAAGGCTACTCACGGGCGGGTCGGGACCGGTGGTGGACAGAGGATGGCCGCGAATTCTGGGATGCATATGTGGCCAGAATCCCACACCCTGCGGCATTTATGAAACAGATTCGCCTTGAGTCAGACCCCATCGACCGACCTCGAGATTGGGATCATCGGCTGCGCAGTCACCCACTTCAACCCGTCGGCGGAGTATGTTGGTACGAGGCTGAAGGATACTGTACATGGCTCTACGAATGGCTGGTTGAGTCCAACGGGTTTAAGGATGTGTTGGCCGTTCGGCTGCCCTCACTGAAAGAGTGGCTAGCAGGGGCGGGGTATGAGCCTGGACTACGCTTTCCTTGGGGGAATTCTCCTGCTGATCGTAGCCGGGCTGCATGCTTAGACCCAAGCGCAACTGACGCTGGTGCAAGCTCGGTGTTGTATCCCGAGTTAATCGGACAACGACCAGGGGGCCGCTCTCCAGCGGGCTGTCATGATATGATCGGTAATATTTGGGAGTGGGTGGAGTGGCCTGGCTCGCCGCTCCAGAAGCTCATGTGCGGAGGGTGTATCCATGACTGGGCAAAAGATCTCATATTCAGCGATGCGTTAGTTGCTGAACCGTACAGTGAAGCTGTAAATGTTTCCAAGGGGTTCATTCAACAGCGGTTCGCTGGTTATCGACATCCTGCGATCGGGTTTCGTGTAGTAGTGGAGAGAAAGGTCAGCGAGGACGAAGCGACCTGATTGCGCAGGCCAGCCGC
>DMNR01000134.1 GCA_003452655.1 Actinomycetota bacterium
GGCATTGGCAGATCTCAGCGAACACTGCACGGTCATCGTCATCGCGGGCAATCACGATTCGGCGGTCCGGTTGGGTTATGGGTCACCCCTGTTCCGCAGCGGGGTTCATGTGGTCACCAACGTCGAGAGCGTAGGTACACCGATCAGCCTTGCCAAGGATGACGTTTCGGTCCGCGTGTACCCGATTCCGTTTCTCGATCCAGACTTTGCGCGTTCTGCGTTGGCACCGGGTGAAGAGCCCCTGGCCCGTTCCCATGAGTCCGTGATGTCCGCCGCGATGCAAAGGGTCCGCAACGATTTGGCCATCTGTGACGAACCGGTCAACGCCACCATCGTCATGGCACACGCCTTCGTGATCGGGGGCGCCCAGACGGACTCTGAGCGCGATATCAGCGTCGGCGGGGTGGAATCGATACCCGCGCAGGTCTTTTCAGGGGTCGACTACGTGGCGCTCGGACATCTGCATGGCCCCCAACGGTTGGAAGCGCCCGGAGTTGCTGCCATCAGGTACTCGGGGTCTCCTTTGCGCTATTCATTCTCCGAGGCGGACCACAAGAAGTCAGTGACGCTATTCGATGTCACCGCACAAGGAGTCAGCGAACCAACGACCCGACTCTTGGACCAACCGCGAGGGATGGCCGTACTGACCGGACCATTCGCCGAGATACTGGACCCTCGGCAGGTCAGCGACCACAGCGACGACTGGGTGCGGATCATCGTGACGGACCCCGCTCGCCCGGACCAACTGAACCAACGTATCCGCGACGTCTACCCCCACGCGCTGTCCATCCTGCATCAGCCGCCTGCACTTGATCCGATCGCAGCAGAACTACCTGCCTCCGTTCAGCGCCTGGACCCTGTGGCACTGAGCGAAGCCTTCATCTCGGAGGTCACGAACGCCCCTGCGACTGACAGCGAATCTCAACTGCTGCGCGACGTCTACGAGACCGTCCGGGTCGAGGTTGATCGTTAGTGCAGATCCACCGACTGACCCTGTCAAACATCGGCCCGTTCGCGGGCGAGATGCCTATCGACTTCGGTCGTTTATCCGAGGCCGGACTATTTCTCTTAGAAGGCCCAACTGGATCCGGCAAGTCGACGATTCTCGACGCAATCGTCTTCGCCCTCTATGGCACTGTCGCCGGCGCGGATTCAGGACTCGACCGCATGCGGTCAGAACACGCCGACGCTGCAGACCCGTCGTTTGTGGAGCTCGTATTCGAGACCACCGCCGGCATCTACCTGATCCGCAGGGTTCCGCCCTTTGAGCGTCTGAAGAAGTCCGGCACAGGCACAACGATGCAAAAGGCCAGTGTCTCGCTAGCTCGGTTGACGTCTCCAGATTTGGATGAGGGCGAACCGCTGAGCTCGCGCCACCACGAGGCAGACCTTGAGGTCGCTCGAATTCTTGGCCTGACCCGCCAACAATTCGTGCAGACGGTTCTGCTCCCCCAGGGAGAGTTCGCCGCGTTCCTACGCGCTGCGCCCGTCGAACGACAAGACCTGCTGCAACGGTTGTTTGGGACGGAACTGTTCAAGGGAATGGAGCAAGAGCTCGACCGTCGAAGCAAGACAGCCCAGGTGCAGCGGCAGGGAGCTACGCGCGCTTTGGAGGACGCGGTCACCAGCTTCCTCTCCGCCGCTGATTGCTCGGCGGCGGAACGCGAGGTCATTGGCAACGTGGACCCAGGCGAGCTCGAGAACGCTGTGCGGGCGATCGCTGAGGACCGAGATGCCCAGTGCATTGCGACGCGCGCGGAGCTCTCATCCTCGCAACAGTTGCTTACCGAAGCTCGTGCACGGCTGGCAGCTGCCACGACGCACAACGGCAGGCTTGCCCGCAAGCGAGCGAGCGCCACCAGGTTGGCCGAACTCACCGAACAGCATGACCATCAGAGCGCGCTGCGCGCGGACCGAGATCGCCTCGAGACGGTCCGATTGCTTGCTCAGGTGCACACTGAAATGCAGCGAGCCAAGGAACGGGTAGACCGCGAGTTGGAGGCAGTCGACCTTGCAAGATCCCAACTCACTGCCGACTTTGGATCGCAAGCGCTGGCGGATCCGGGCTCAACGGCCAAGACGTACACAGGTGTGGCTGACGACCTTGCCGAATTCGCCGCTCTCGAAAGAGCGCTCCCCGCACGACGTCAACAGTGCGAAGCGACCGAAACCGAACTGAAGGAGCTTGACGAGGCGATCGATGCACGCGAGGTTGCTGCGAAAGACCTCCCCTCGGAGCTGACTCGTCTCACACAGCTTGTGAGTCAGCTTGCGGTCATCGCAGCGAATCACCGAACTGCCGAGGCCCAGGTATCAACCGCGCAGGGCAGACTCCGTGCCGCAAAGTTGGTGGATGAACTCGCGGCGAGAATCACTGCGGCGAATACCGAAGTCACCGAACTTCACGGCGATGCGACAAAGGCAAATGACCGACTCGCATCGCTCGAGCAGGCCCGACTTGACGGAATCGCCGGCGAACTCGCGAGCAACCTTTCCCCCGGGCAGCCGTGCCCGGTGTGTGGGTCTCAAGCACACCCGCGTCCAGCAACGCACGAGCCGTCACAGCCCACAAGTGCGCAGATCGACGACGCGAAGGTCGCCGCTCAGACCGCCAGAGCGCAACTTGAGCGGGCGACTGCGCGACTGAACCGGCTTGAGCTTGAGAACGCATCGGCACTTGCCGTCTGTGATGGCCTGAGTATTGCGCAGGCACAGGAGGCACTCGCCACGGCCGAGGCCGAGTTCCTCCAAGCCGAGTCCGCGAAAGCCAGACTGCCGGAAGCCAAAGAGAATCTGGAACTGGCCACGAATGAAAAGGACGGGTACCAGTCCGCACTGGCCGAAGGCAATGCCCAGCGAATCGGCCTCGTTGAGAAGTTGAAGGAACAGACCGAGTCGATCCGAGAGACCGAGGCCTTGATCAAGGCCGAACTCGCGGGATTTGCGTCGATCACCGACCGGATTGCTTTTTCGCGGGCATCCAGCAAACGTTTCAGCGAACTTGCCGAAGCTATCGCCCGCATCGAGAGTGCTGAGGCAGAGCTCAATGTCCGATCCGCGGAGTGGGCTAAACAACTCGCGCAATCGACAATCGACGATGAATCAACCTTCTTGACGCTCAAGGAGCGCGTCCCCGAACTGGCGGGGCTTACAGTCAAGGTGGAAGGCTACGAGCGAGACTTGCATGCTGCGAGGTCTGCACTTAGCGACCCGGAACTGGCGGACATCGATGCTGATTCAGAGCCGGTGGACGTGGCACCGCTCAGCGAGGTAGCCACCACGTGCGACACGCTCACCCAAGATCTATCAGCCAAGATGGGGCATTGGAGCGCGCTGGCAAAGACCACACGGTCCCACTGCGATGTCGTATTGGCTGAACTCCAGACCGTGGCGCAGGTGCTGCAATCGACAGCTAGCGTGATTCGGCTGGCTGGAATTGCGTCCGCGACCACTCCAGCCAATTTGCGGCGAGTACCACTACCGACGTACGTACTGATCACGCGCTTCAAGCAGGTGCTAGCGGCCGCGAACTCGCGCCTGCAAGGTATGTCTGATGGGCGCTACTCGATCGAGTATCACGAGGAACGTGAGAGTCACGGTAAGAAGTCCGGGCTCGGTATCCGAATTCTCGACAGGCTTACCGACAAACAACGCTCCCCTGGCGACTTGTCAGGCGGCGAAACGTTCTATACAGCACTTTCGCTAGCGCTCGGCTTGGCGGATGTCGTCGTTGCGGAGTCTGGGGGCGTGGACCTCGGCACGCTCTTCATCGATGAGGGTTTCGGCTCCCTTGACCCCGACACGTTGGATTCAGTCCTCACGGAAATCTCCCACCTTCGCCGCGGTGGCCGGGTGGTCGGAATAGTTAGTCACGTTGATGAGTTGAAGCAGCGAATCAGCGAACGGATCGAGGTACGCCGCCTCGACTCTGGACGCAGTACGATAACCGTCGTTGCTTAGAGCGAGAAGATCATTTGTCGTGTCGCCACGCACCAAGCTGGGCGCCGAAATTAGTGCGCCACGCGAACACCGGCGCTAGTTCGTTGGATTCACCGTCTGGGTTGCAGCAACGGCGCCAAGCGAACTTCCCGTCTCTTGGAAGTCAGCCGTGACGACGCTTCCTACGAAGAAGACCGCGACGATCATCACAATTGCGATGCCCGCGATCAGGAGCGCATATTCGACTGCGCTCGCCCCATGGTCTCGCCGCAGTCGAGACCAGATAACTGTCCTCACCTTTCATCACCCCACATTTCAATGTGCGTCTTACAGGTCACGCGGGACCCAAACGCGTGCGGACGATCCTGCATTCCGAAGTTTCCATCGGCACGCGTTTGGCCCTGCTTTGGCGTGATTCACCAAGATGGGCGACGCGCGATTCCCCTGTTACCTGGCGCAAGCTCGCCTATAGTCAAATGGGTGATCCCTTCAACTATTCGCCACCGACGTGTTGGCGCATTCATCATCTCTTTGGGACTTGCCCTCGCCATGACCGTGACGATCGCCTCTCCCAGCAGCGCCAAGCGCCAATCAGCCAACTGGGATCAACAGCAGATCACCAACGGGATCCGTGGGGTGGATGTCTCGCAGTGGCAGCACGGCTACTCGAAGCCGTTGAACTTCAAGAAGCTGCGCAAGGCCGGCGTGCGCTTTGCCTTCATCAAGGCATCTGATGGGAAGTCCGCCGGAGACCGCCCGGCGAAGAAGTGGTGGAACATCGATAGAAGGGCTGCCAAGAAGGCCAAGCTTGTCGTCGGGTCGTACCACTACGGCAGACCAACATCGAACGTGAACAACCTTGTGCCGGACGCCGTGGGTGAAGCCACCCAGGCAGCGGCTCGCACGGGGCGCTTCGTTAGCGGGTACCTGCCGACTGCGCTGGACCTCGAGAGCGCGCCAGCGAACCTCACACCAGCCCAGGTGACCCTGTGGGCCGAAACCTGGTTGCGCACTTTCAAGACGCTCACGGGACGCACGCCGATCCTGTATTCATACCGCTATTTCCTTGCAAACCGGGTGCTCGCAACCACGGAACTCACGGGGTACCCGTTGTGGTTCGCGCACTACGGAACGAAGCAGGCTGGCACGACCGCTCCGATTGCGGGGTGGCCCGCAGATGCGCCAGACTTCTGGCAGTTCAGCAGTCGAGGAAGACTCGCGGGTTCCGGCTCGACGAATATCGACCTGAACGTCTTCTTCGGTACCGGAGATGAACTGCGCAGACTCGCGAACATGAGTGTCGCGACTGCCCAACAGTTTGGACTCATATGACGAATGCGGCGGATGTCATCGTTCTTGGGCTCGGACCAGGTGGTGAACAGGCAGCCACTGACTGCCTCGCCGGTGGGCTGTCGGTCATCGGAATCGAAGCGGAGCTCGTCGGCGGCGAATGTCCGTACTGGGGATGCATCCCCAGCAAGATGGCAATCCGTGCAGCGACCGTGCTTGAGGAATCACGGCGGATCAGTGACCTCGCGGGATCGTCCACAACCACTCCCGACTGGAACATGGTGGCCTCGCGTATCCGCAATCAGGCCACCGACAACTGGAATGACCAAATCGCCGTTGACCGATTCACAGGCAACGGCGGAACCTTTGTCCGTGGCCACGGAACTATCACGCAACCTCGCGAGGTTGAAGTTGATGGCGTTCGTTATACCGCGAACAAAGCACTCGTGATCGCCAGTGGGACGAAAGCAGCAGTACCCCCGATCCCAGGCCTGGACACTGTGTCGTTCTGGACTAATCGTGAGGCTTTGAAGTCGACCAACGTCCCCCCTTCGCTTGTCGTGCTCGGTGGTGGCGCTATCGGTTGTGAACTCGCCCAGGTATTCAATCGATTCGGCTCGAAGGTGACGATCATTGAAGCCGCACCTCGACTCATCGCCCTAGAAGAACCCGAAGCAGGCGAAATCCTCGCTCAAGCGCTCGCTGATGATGGCATCTCAGTGATCGTCGGGGTTGGCGCTAAGAGTGTGGCAAAAGACCCCGCCAACGATGGCGTCAACGTGACGCTGGCAGACGGCGCCGTGATATCCGGCGACACCCTGTTAGTTGCAACTGGGCGGAGCAGCGACCTATCGGCCATCGACACCGGGGTGCTCGGCATCGACCCCAAGGCGCACCGCGGCTTGCCAACCAACGACTACCTCGAACTCATCAATGATTCTGGCTCGATCATCAACGGCGTCTACGCAGTGGGCGACGTTGCCGGTAAGGGCGCGTTCACCCATGTCGCGGTCACCCAAGGCCGCATGGTCGCCGACCAGATCCTCAGCAAGCCGACCGCCGCATGGAATACCCGCCAAGTCGGTCACGTGACTTTCACAGATCCAGAAGTTGGCGCTGTGGGCCTCACAGAGGATGCCGCACGCAAGGCCGGAATCAACGTCGTAACTGCCTCATACCCCATGGAATCGACAACGCGTGGTTGGATCCATGGCCCCGGAAACAAGGGCACGTTCAAACTGGTCGTGGACGCGGACAAGAAGATCATCGTGGGTGGAACTGTTGTCGGGCCGCACGCAGGCGAGATCCTCGCTGGGCTAACGGTCGCGGTAGTCGGAAAGGTTCCAGTTCAGAAGCTCATCGAGACTGTCTGGGCTTACCCCACGTACCACCGAGGATTCGACGCGGTGCTTGCTGAACTGCCCGACGAACTCAAGACTGGTCGCTAGTCACCTGCCATTGCACGGCGGACAATGCGTTACCAAACCAGTTCGGTACGGCGAAAGCGCCAGCAACGATGACGCCAGCCAGAATCACAAAAGCGCGGTCCGCATCCGGCAGGCCAGAGTTTGCGGTGAGGGCGGCAATCACAATTGCGCCATAGGTGACGAATGCCGCCGCAATGCTGCCGACGATAGTTTGGCGTCTAAGTTTGGCGCGCGCAGCAGTCTGCGGGACTAGGTCGATCGAGGACTTCCGAAGGGTCACGGCGAGCACCGCCACAAGGCCCTTGACAACACCGGCCCACAAGATCCCTCCGACTGCGTCGGAGGGACGGTGCCAACCCGCGAAGACGACACCCGTGCCAAACATCGCACAGACCATTCCGGCCACGACACTGCCCCACGCACGCCAATTTGCCGGACACACCATCAGACCGGCCAGGGCCAGAGACGACCCGATGGTGGCGTGCCCCGACGGATACGTCTCCGCCTGAAGCCCGAGACCCAATTGCAGATCCGATGGGACCAGAACCTCCCACGGCAGGACCTTCTTTAGGACCTCGGCACCCGCGACGGCAACAACCACTCCTGCGGCAGCACAAACCCCTATCACCGGGATTCGGCGAACGAGCGAAACGAGGAAGACCGCCACCAAGAGGAGCAGCAAGGTTCCCTTGGTGACGTGATCGAGAAACTCACCATCGAACTTGACCACGGAACGCCCGGAAGCATCCCGTCCGAAGTACGCGTCGTTGTCCAAGCTGTGGCCCCAACGCGTGCTGACAACCGAGAAGTAGCCGATTACCAGCAGTGCCCCACAAATACCGACTCCGGATAGCAGACGACGCACCACGGCAGCTCGCTGTTGACTCGCATCGGCCGCCACAGCGCCATCCTGCCGTCATCGTTGGTCTCATGCCAGACTGGCGAGACGACGCGCGTGCTGATCGTTCATCACACCGTCTCACCATCGTTGGCGGAACTGCTGGACATCGTGGTGACGTCTGCCGCCAATGCCGGAATGCAGTTGGGCGTGGACCTCGATTTGGGCCGTCAGGCAACGACTCTCCGAGCTGGCGGCGCTCACAGTGTTCGCAGCGACCGAGGCTAGCTCTGGGCAGAGCGCCGGTTCGTAATCCACCCTTCGGGCGGGGGCCGCAATTGATTTCGTTCACTTCCCCGCTCGCGGTCACGGGCATCAGCAATCGGCAGTCGCGCGACCGTGACCGTCTCGTCGGCATGCTGCGTTGAGAATGTCTGCAGGCCAGGTCCGAGCGCCAACGCGACTCGTTCACCAAAGCGAATGTGCCGATCATGCCCAAAGCGCTTGGCACCATCAGGGATGAGGATGACATCGAGCATCACGTCTGCCTCACCGAGCGACCACCGCAACTCCTGCAATCCGTCAGCGATCACCTCAGCGTCCATCCGACGTCCGGCATCCTCGTCCATCACAGCCGTGATCAGGCGCACGCGCCGACCGGGGTACTGCGCGATCTTGCTCATCAACCACGTTAATCCGTCACGGCTTCGAAGTTTGTACACAAACCGGCGGGCCGCATGAACTCCGGCGTAACGGTCGTAGATGACCACCGACTTGCTGACCGCCACAAACGGCGCCAACCTGTCGCGCCAAATATCCTCCCGATTGTCTCCGGCACGGATGGGCGCATCGACGAGTTCACGCGCACGACTGAGCGCCTTGGTACGCGTCGCCGTTGAGAGTCGGCCGAGCTCGGGGCTTCCACCGGGAGCCTCCACGCTGAAGGCATCGGGCGGTACCCCAAGCAACTCGGCATGTTCGCGTTCGAGCAGGACAAGGTCGACTCGACGACCGAGGTGCTCAGCGATTTCCTGCACATCCAGTGATTGAGCCAATCCCGGATTCACTGGAGGATCCAACACTTCGAGCTTTATCCGACCCGAGGAGATCAATGCTTCCCACAGCTTGCCAACGTTCGAAGGAAGGCTTCCAATCTGATCGACGAATCCATTGCGATCCTCCACGGAAGTGAAGACCACCCGACCGTGAATCGTCAGCGCTTCCAGCAGTTCCTCGTGTACTGACCTCGCCAGTGCAGGATCGATCGCGGCGATCGGTTCCCCAATGGCCGCAGGGTCAATCCCGACACCGACAACTACGCCGGTGTCGTGCGGGGTCCCACGAGGATTCACCAACGGGTTCCCAACACTTCCTCGAGCCGTTCGTCAAAGAACCCGCCCGGCCAACCGTCAACCAGGTCGCCGGAGGAGTCAACCTCCAAGCGGCGCACGTGCGCTGCTCCATCTGCGAGCAGGTCGACATACAGAATCGACAGATCCGCGGGATCCAAGACTCCTTCGCGAACCCGCCGCAAGAGTCGAAGGACGAGGTGCTCAGAATGCGTCTCGACCAAGACCTGGTTACCACGCTCTTGCACCGTATTAATCAGCAGATCGCCCACCTGCGCCTGCAGGCGCGGGTGAATATGAACCTCAGGTTGTTCAATCAGCAGCATGCCGTTCTCGCTGAGCAGCGACTGAACAACGATCGGCGTGATCTGGCTGATTCCATACCCAACCGCGCGGGAAGAGACCAGACTCGGCGGATCATCTCTGACGTCGATGAGCCCCAGGACCGCGAAGTCGCCGGCCGTCACCGAAACTTCATCCGATGCGGGGGTCACGATACGGATTTGGTAACCGAGACCGAGTCGCTCGAACCATTCATTGACGAGGTCGACAAGCGCCGGATTGTCAGCCAGAACCTCAGTCGTGTACTCGCCCTCCGGTCCGACAAAGTGGTAGGCCGTCGTACTCAACGATGAAGACCGTTCCGGCCTTGCCCGGATTGGGCCCAGATAGGCAATCCGCGACAGCACTTCGCTGAGTTCTGCCTGCAATTGCATTCCGAGTCCGAGTCTTGCTGCGGCAATCGGGTCGCCAGAGCCGAGGGCGCCTGTTGGGTTTGCATCATCTGGGCGGCGAATCACTGGCTGATTTGGCATGTGTGGAATCGGCGCGAGCACTTCCCGGGCAATCGCGAGCGACGCCAGAAAGTCATCCCACCCAGCATCTCGTTCCTGACCGGGCGCCTCCACGCCATCGCCATTGACGAGGAAGTCGGTGCGGATTCCTTCTAGGTCGATTGACACCTTGGTATCAGCGGGGCGTTCGGTTTCCGGATTCCACGCATAGCCGAAGCTCAGTTCCCTGATAACGCTGGAGCCAATCCACGAGGCCGCCTCTGGATCGGGCGCTCGAAACCCAAGTCCGAGTGTGATGCGCTCGGCTGGGTCATGCTGATGAACGGCCAGCCGAAATGAACCAACATCGGCGAGGTCGCCGCGAGTCCGCAGTTGGAAGGGCTTGTCCCCCACCACCGTTTGGCGTAACAGCGTCAGGGTGGACAGCAGTGAAGACTTACCCGCCGAGTTCGGTCCGAACACCAGGGTCAACGGCGCCAACGGAACCCGAGTAGGCGGTTGCGCGTACGACTTGAGCCCGCCAATCACCAGGTGATCAACCAATGGGCCCGGTTTTGCCTGTTCTTCCCCGCTGTTTAGCGCCACAAGTGGTCATCCTGCCAGCACGTCTGGCATCAAGCCTCGTTATCGAACACTATTAGCCCGTGGTTACTACTGATCCCCGAATGGGTGCCTTTGATGCAGTGATGTGGGGCGTTGAAGGCGATCCCCTGCTGCGGTCCGTCATTACCGTTGTTGTCGAACTCGACACTGACCCCGATCCCGATGTCGTCATCGACCGAGTCGAGCGAATGTCGCTGGTGACGCCGAAGCTTCGCCAGCGGGCGATCGGCAACCCGCTCTCGCTGCTGCCGCCGCGTTGGGAGACCGATCAGAACTTCGATCTGTCCTATCACCTGCGCTGGGAACGCGTCCCCGGGAAGGACGCCGGGCTGTCTCAGGTACTGGAACTTGCAGAAACGATCAGCGAACAAGATTTCGACCGTGCCCGGCCACTGTGGGAAGTCCACATCGTGACGGGGCTAGAGGACGGTCGCGCCGCGTTCATCATCAAGATCCACCACGCAATCACTGACGGCGTCGGCGGTTTGCAGATGGCAGCGTCCTTGTTCGATTTGACGCGCGAACCGAATACGGACTTGCCGCCCAAGCCTGATGCACCAGAACCGCATCACGCAGACACCCTGAGCCGACTTGAGCAGGGTGTCCAGGTTGAGTTCGCATCCACCTTCGACGATGTGCGCAGCAGTGCACGCGGACTCGGTGGTATTGCCAAAAAGGCAGTCAAGGATCCTCTGACCTCGGTGGTTGACGCTCAAGAATGGGCTGCTTCTGCCGGTCGACTGCTCGCGCCCGCTTCTGAGCCACTATCGGACCTCTGGGTTGACCGGTCCTTGTCCGTCGCGTTCTCCGTGGTGGAGAGCCCGATCGATGCTCTGAAGAAGTCTGCGAAGGCAGTGGGCGGAACACTCAATGACGCGTTCATGGCCGCGGTCACTGGCGGCTTAGCTATGTACCACGAAGCACATGGCTCCAACCCGGATGCCCTGCGCGTGAATATGCCGATCAACGTCCGTACCGACGGCGACAACGACGGCGGAAACCGTTGGGTACCAGCGCGATTTGTCGTTCCCGTCAACGTCAAGGACGCTGCAGACCGAATGAAGCAGCTGCACCCGATCCTGAACCAGGCCCGTACTGAGCCAGCACTTCCGTTGTCGGACGTCATCTACAAACTGCTCACAGTTCTGCCCCGTCCCGTCACAACGTCGATCGCTGGCGGACTCATGAAGGGCACGGACTTCGCGGCGACAAACGTGCCAGGACCGCCGATCCCGGTGTACTTCGCCGGCGCTGAAGTTGATTCGATGATCCCGTTTGCACCGAAGGCCGGCGCCGCTGTGAACATCGGCCTGATGTCATACAACGGGAGCGTCTTCCTCGGGATCAATATCGACCGAGGTGCCGTTGAATTCCCAGACGAACTCACCGATTGCCTCGCTGAGGCGATGGAAGCGGTTATCGCTGTCGGAGAGAAAGCCGCGAAGAAGTCGACGTCGAAGAAGTAGGGCTAACCGGCGTTATGCCGGTTTGACGGTGAAGCGCTTCTTGAATTCCGCGCGGAACAGCTGTTGCATGAGGTTGACGTCTATCGGGCTGCCACTCGCATCCCGTTCGAGCATCCGTTCGCACACCTCAATCCATGCCTTACCGATTGCTGTCGTCAGGGAGGCGGCCACCGTCCCTGAGATGACGGCTGCCGGTATCTGACCGCCCGGCGCGAAGCGCAGCAGCGAACTGACCATCCAACGCCCGGCAGTTGTCGCTCCAGATGACAGCATCAGCGAGCCCACCAGCGCGGCAAGCTTCGACGAGGGCACCGTTAATCCGTACGCTGCGGTGATTCTGGCAATCATCGCGATCTGGATGGGGACCAGGATCGCGGCGTCAGAGAAGGGAATCGGGGTTAGTCCGGTGGTGAGCGCCGACGCCGACGCGGCTTTAACGATCTGAGTCGAAGCCTGCCTTTTACGCTCCTTGTCAACGAGCTGAGCCGCAACTAACGCTCTGCGACTAGCTTCTGGGGCGGTGGCAAATGTTGCGTCGAGCAGGCGGTCAAGCCCGAACACAACATTGCCGAGGAATTCGTCATATAACGCGTTCGTGAGAATCACACTGTTTTGTGGTGACAGCGGCAGGTCAAGGCTCTCGATGTAGGCCGCAAAGGCGAGCGCGTCGTGGTGAATTCGACCGTCAGCGGCCATGGGAACTTGGCTCAGGACGAAGATCACCGGGACCAGAGACGAGAGCTTTCGCACGAACGCAGCCTGCGCATCCTCAAAGCGTCGGTCACTCCAGCGAACCACGTACCAGGCGGCATGGATCTGTCGATCAACTTGTTGGCTTCGGCTGTCATGAACGATCTGTTCCAGACCACGCAGCACGGCATCGCCGCCATGCCCGGTCTCGAATCCCTGTGAGTCGAACAGCCCCAGAATTCCCTCGGGATGCTCGTAATAGTTCAGGCCGGTGGTGATCGGCGGTCCGGTACCAGTGGCAGCAACCTCGCGGCCGAAGACGGCATTGATCAGAGTTGACTTTCCTGCCCCAGTCTTACCGAATACGGCCAAATTGAACCGACCAAGATCTCGCACGGCCTCCGCATGGCGCTCGGTGAAGAGCCGACCTAAATCCGAGGCCCCATAGTCCTTCGCCATTCGTCGAACCCTCCCTGCATTGCTGCGGTGTCAGCCCCTGATGAGACTGCCCGCGGGACACCATCAGCCAGAAATACTTGAGCCGCCCCCAAGCGCACCAGCGGACATTGCCGTCAATCCGGTCAGCCCACTTGGCAAGACATCTCCGGTGGCACCCCACGAACTCATCTGGCGTGAAATCGCCTCGCGTGCCTGGGCAAACTGCTCAGCCACGAGCCGCTTCTCGGCCCACATCAATTCACGCTCACGCAGAGCTTCTTCGATCGTCTCAAGCTCCGCCTCGTCAACCGGCAAGCCGAACGCGAGCGACGTGAACCGTGCCAAGTCCGCCCGATAGTCGTGACCGAACGCCTCGAACGTGCCTGGCACCACGTCGGTGGCGTTCTTCATGTCGACCGCGGTGAGGACGAAGGTGGTGAAGGGCCGCCAGCGGACACCCTCCTGCAACGCTGGTGACCGCTGCGGTCCGTCGTCCATCCATTCGGGCTTTTGAACTGCCAGGGCCGGGGAGAATTTGGTGATCGGGTCCTCGTGGTGGCTGAGTAAGAAGTAGCGAGCCGAAGCCCTCTGCTCGGGTGACAGTTCCAGCCATTCCTCGTAGCTGGCAACCTCGACCACCTCGTGGTTTGGGTCGTACCGTTCCGGGTCGAGTCGCCACTGTTCGGCCCATTTACTCTCGGCCGGAGTTCCGATGAACAGACCGTTGCTGATTCCCGCGCGGTGCAGGCCGCCGGTGCCCTCATGCAGGAATGCATCCTGCATCGTGAAGGCTCCGAGACTCTCACCCATGGCGACGAACTTCGGCCGCTTCGACTCCTCGATGCCCATCAGGCGCCCGTTGATCGCGTGTAACAGCGCACGATTCTGTTCGCGGCCTAACTTCACGCGATCCAAGGAAAGAAACGAAGGGCGCAGCGAGTACTGGATTCCAACAGTCGCACAGTCACCGCCGGTCAGGTACTCGAGAGTTTCGGCTACCACATAGTTGATGTAGCCCGTTCCAGTCGGCGAGCTAAAGCACAGGACCGATCGCTCGAATGCCCCGAGGTTCTCGAGTTCCTGCATCGCGATCGCAACACGCGCATCTACCGTCGGTGCGGTGGTCAGCCCGACAAATGCGCGCACGGGCGAGATTGCTGGCTTTCCGGTCACCGCAGTAATTTCCTGCGGGGTCAGCGTCATGTTGACGAAGCGTCGGCCCTCACGGCTGAGGGTTTGCCAATCAACGAGGGATCCGACTCCCCCGCTGACCGCCTCACCCTTCGGCGGCTCCTGGTACGCCGCTTCGATAGCAGCACCACCCTGCTCTGCCTGCCGGTTGACGTACTCCATTCCAAAACTGAGGGCAGTCCCAATCAGCCCGAGCCCAACCGCGTGGCCAATGGGCTCAGCCAAAAGTGACAGCCCCGGAACAGTTCGACGAACTCCGAGCGCCACCAGACGTGCCAAACGGGTTTCGGCGTACCCCACTCCGCTGACACCCGCCATCACGAGGAGGCCCTGACCCAACGAGTTTGCCAACGGCGGCGCATTCTCCTGGTGGCGCCGATACCAGGTGATCTCACCAGCAGCGATCAATGCGCCGACCGCGAAACTGGCCGGCAGTACTGCTGGGTGGGTGGTTCCGTCGTCACGGCGCGACTTCTGTTCGAGCGCACCGGTCACGCCAGTGATGCCGAGGCCAGCGATACCACTGAACGTCAGCTCCCAACCCAGCGTCCGAGCGGCAGCCCTCTTCACAGGCTCGCCGCGGCGCGCGACGAATGCGCGTTGCAGTGCGATGCCGGCGCCGATCGCTGTCAGGTTGGCAATCGTGTTGAGGTACTTGCGGCTTTCAGTGGGCGCTCGATCGCGGCCTGGCGCAATCCGTCGCGACAGACCATCGATAAATGATTGGCTGAGATTCGCGACGCCGTAGGCCAAACTCGCGGACACGCCCGTCGCAATTGCCTGATCCAGTGGTTTGCGAGGTAACAAGTTGGGCGCGAACGAGGCCCCAACATCTGCTGAAGCGGCGAAAGTCGCCGTTCGAGCAGCCAAGTCTCGATGGCTGAATACCTCTAGTCCCCAACGTCGGGCCACTGCCAGACCTCTTTCGACTCATGACGTTCGCTAACTGGATGTGGGTGTAAGCATGCCGCACGGCGGCCCCACAATCCGCCAGATTACGCCTAACGCGCCCGGCAGCCGTTCGATGGCTGAGCGGCGAACGGCCGTCGGCAACGAGCATCCGCACCTCTGGGCAAAGTAGCGTCCCGATTCATGGCAACCGAGTTGCGCGTCCCACCGGCCCAAGACCATCGATTTCTTGGTCAGCCGGTCGGCCTGGCGACCTTGTTTACCACCGAGTTGTGGGAGCGCTTCAGTTACTACGGTATGCGCGCCATCTTGGTGCTGTACCTGGTAGCGCCAGCAGAAGACGGCGGACTCGGCATGAGCACCGCGCAGGCGGTGTCGATTTACGGCGTCTACTCCGCGATGGTGTGGCTACTGGCGGTGCCGGGTGGTTGGCTTTCTGACCGGGCATGGGGTCCCCGCAAGACCGTGCTGTTCGGCGCGATCGTCATCGCGGGCGGCCACTACGTGCTTGCCATCCCCACCTCCTGGGCGATCTGGCCAGGCCTCGCCTGCGTGGCAATTGGCACGGGACTGCTCAAGCCAAATATCTCGGCGATGGTCGGTGGTCTCTACGACAACGACCCCGACGAAGGTGAGCGCCGCGACGCCGGATTCTCGATCTACTACATGGGCATCAATATCGGCGGCTTCATCGCACCCTTCATTTGTGGCTACCTTGGCGAACAGGTCGGCTGGCACATCGGCTTCGGCGCTGCAGGTGTGGGAATGACCGTGGCGCTACTGGTCTACTGGCTGGCTTCCCCTCGCACCCTGGGTCCGATTGGTCTGCGAGTACCCAACCCCGCGTCACGCGAACTCATGCGCAAGGTGCTCACGATCGCCGGGATTCTGCTGGCAATCGTTGCGGTGCTAACGATCATCGACATCGCACTAGGAACCTTCGAGAGCTTCCATGTGATCTGGTTCCTGAGCGCGGTCACGATCGCGACACCGTTCATCTACTTCACGCGGATCTTCCAGAACAAGGCACTCGATACAACAGAGCGCAGCCGCATGCGCGCCTACATCTGGATCTTCGTTGGCGCAGTCATGTTCTGGATGATCTTCGACCAAGGCGGTTCAATTCTCAACATCTTTGCCGACCAGAACACTGACCGAACGATCGGCAGCTTCACGTTCCCGGCGAGCTGGCTTCAGGCTGTCGACCCGATCGGAATCATCATCTTTGCTCCGATCTTCGCGCTGCTCTGGATGAGGTTGGGACGACGGGCCCCATCACTTCCGGCGAAGTTCGCGCTGGCGATCATGCTCATTGGCGTCTCGTTCCTGGTCATGGCAGTCCTGGGCAAAATGTCCGCGGATGGCAGCCTCGTGGGCTGGTGGTGGCTGGTGCTGGTGTTCTTCATCCAAGTAATCGCCGAGCTGCTTCTGAGCCCAACCGGACTGTCGGCGTCAACGCAACTTGCGCCCCGAGGCATGGAGAGTCAGGTGCTCGCCTTGTGGTTCCTGGCAACAGCCGTCGGCGATGCGATCGGCGGGCTGGTGGCCGGTCTGCAGGAGACCCTCGGCAATGCCGGCTACTTCGCGATCCTCGGACTCGCTGCGATCGTGATGGCCGGAATCTTCGCAACCCAAATCAAACGCCTTCGCGGGCTGATGGTTGGCGTGCACTAGCTGCCCGCGGCCCGGGGCGACTATTCCGGCGTTTGGTTCCATCCGGTAATTACGTGCTGGGTACGTTCGAATCCCAATGAAGACAGCGCTCCTGCTTCCAGCATGAACAATCGACCTGCATCCGAATGCAGGCCCAGCCAAGTCGCGGTCAGGATTCGCAGGACGTGTCCGTGGGCGACGAGAGCACAATCGCGTCCGGCGTCAAGTACCGGTAGGCAACGTTCGATGACCCGGTGACACCGAAGCGCAACCTCATCGGTGGTTTCGCCTGGAGTCTTGCCGGGCGGAATTGGGTGATCCCAAATCACCCAATTGGGGTCACCGAGCTCCACCCGGATGTCCGGTGTCGTGCGGCCTTCCCAGGCGCCGTAATCCCACTCGACCAAGTCATTGTCGATACCGTCGGGCTTCAGGCCAGCCAACGCAGCGGTGTCGCGCGCTCGCTCCATCGGCGAGCTCAATGTGAGACCAAAGGCGCGGTGACGCAATAGCGGCTCTAGTTCGGCGGCGCGCTTTCGTCCGTTCCTGGTCAACGGGATATCCGTTCGACCCGTGTGTTGCCCGGACTTGCTCCACTCAGTTTCGCCATGTCGAATCAGCACGATTTCAGCCATGTCGACACCTTGCCAGGTTCTAGTCAGCGTTGCCTGCCGCCAATACGTAGCAAGCAATCGCCGCTGCCGCTGCCACATTCAACGAGTCCACACGTTCCGTCATTGGAATCCGCAGTTGTGTGTCGACCCTGGCGAATACTTCATCTGACAACCCCGGACCCTCACTGCCCAGCAACAGCGCCACGCGACCACCAGCTTGGGCGGGACTCCAGCCCCGCAAGTCGACGGCACTTGGCGCAGGGGTGAGTGCGACGCGTTCGAACCCCTGTTCTCCCAAGTCCTCCAGCAGCCAGGGCCACGGTTGTGCACGCGTCCACGGTGTCGTGAGGACAGCACCCATCGACACCTTCACGGCACGGCGATACAGCGGGTCCGCGCACTGGGGTGAGACCAATACCGCGTCCGCACCGAGCGCAGCGGCGGTCCGGAAGATCAAGCCAACATTTGTGTGGTCGACCAAGTCCTCAAGCACGACCACAAACTTGGCATCCTCGAGCACCTCGGGAACGCTTGGCAGCGGCTTGCGCACGAACGCCGCGAGCGCGCCACGGTGAAGCCGATACCCGGTGACCGACTTCAGCAGAGCTTCGTCAGCCAGGAAGACGGTGCAGTCGTGCTGCGCCAACTGTGATTCCAGACCGGGTAGCCACTTAGCCTCCATCAACGCACTAAGCGGAACGAATCCCGCGTCGAGGGCACGCAGGATCACCTTCTCCCCCTCCGCCAAGAAAATGCCCTCGGCCGGTTCCATCCGCATCCGCAGCTGCATGTCCGTCAGGTTCGTGAACGGTGCGAGGCGGGGATCATGGGGATCGTGCACGTGAATCGTCACCCGGCGAGGCTACTTGCGCCTGCCCGGTAGGATTTACCGACCATGACTGAGCAACCCTTGTTCGCCGTCTCGACGCTGTCGACACTGGCTGAACCAATCCCCCGTACCGTGGTCCTCACGACGTGGGTAAACAGTTGGCTAGATGGGCAGTGCCCTGCGGACGACATCTCAGAAGCTCTGGAACTATTCGGCCCCCAACGCATGTTGTTGGCACCGCAGAGCGACAACAACAGATGCGGACTACTCGTCGGACTGGCAAACCTCGGACTGAAGCCAGGTTCATCGACGCCGCGCCTGCGGGCGGTTCTGCCGGCTCCCGGTGACCCATCAGGACTGCCCGGACCAGCCTCATTCAACCAAGAGGCAGTGTCAGTCGGCCAAGCGATCGTGATCGATGAGCGGCACATCGGCCTCGTTCCCCGGGTCTCCGAACACGAGACGACCTGGATCGGCTACCCGACTCCGATGGACTCCATTGCCAGCGTGAAGATCCGCGCGGAAGAATCGTCGCGAGCTGTTCGGGCAGCTTTGATCGATGCAACCGCGGAGCTTGCCGCAATGGACCTGGCAACGGGACGCGACGCGATTGCCGATTCCATGGCTGATCTCAACCAGCGTCTACGTCGCGTCGAATTACCCTCGAACCTCGATGGCCCCGCCCGCCACACAATTCATACCGCCGCCCAGATCCTTGGCGTCTGCGAAATTGCTCAGGGCGCCCTTCCTCTCGCCGCAACGACTGCGATGGACCGCCAACGTGCGCAGGTACTCACCGAACTGGCAACCACGGCGCGCCACTGCCTCGCCGCGGCCGCGAGCCCGCGATAGCGTCAGAGCCACAATGACCGAAACGCTGCTCGTCACCATCACCGGCCCTGACCGCCCGGGCGTCACTACTCGCCTACTCGGGGCCCTGGCACCGTCGGGCTTCCCCGTGCTCGATATCGAACAGGTCGTCATCCGGGGGCACTTGGTGCTCGGTCTGTTGCTGTCCGTTGATGACGCCTCCGCTGACGCCCGTTCACAGGCCGTGGCAGCTGTGAGTGCGGCAGCGACCGAGCTTGGCGTGCAGTGCGATGTCCAGCCGGGGAACGTTGAGGTTGGCTCCCGCCATCCTGACCGCTTACTCGTGACCGTGATGGGCCAGCCACTGTGCCCCGCGGGACTGACAGCGGTCGCCGGAGCAATTGCCGAACGTGGTGGCAACATCGACCGGATCGTGAGAGTTGCCTCCTATCCGGTGACGGCGCTCGAGCTAGAGGTTTCCGGTGCCGATCATGATGACTTACGGCAAGCACTCGCCAGAGTCGCGTCGGACAGTGGAGTGGACCTCTCGGTTCAGCATCCAGGCCTCACCAGGCGCGGCTCTCGCCTCGTCGTCATGGATGTCGATTCGACTCTCATCCAGGACGAAGTAATCGAGCTAATCGCAGCACACGCAGACTGTCAGGAGGCCGTCGCTGAGGTGACGACGAGGGCGATGGCAGGTGAGATCGACTTCGCGGAATCGCTGCACGAACGGGTCGCGTTGCTTGCGGGTGTGCCGGTCGAAGCCCTTGACGCGGTTCGCCAAAAAGTGCGACTCACGCCCGGCGCTCGCACGCTATGCCGAACTCTGCATCACCTCGGGTTTCGCGTGGCGCTCGTGAGCGGAGGCTTCCACGAAGTAGTCGACGCGATCGCGGCGGAGTTGGGTGTCGAGAACGTCCGAGCGAACCGGCTAGAAGTCGTGGACGGAATCCTCACGGGTCGCACACTCGGCCCAGTCGTTGACCGGGCAGCAAAGGCTGCAGCACTCGAAGAATTCGCAGCTATGTACCAAATTCCGCTGGCCCGTACCGTGGCAATTGGTGACGGCGCCAACGATCTCGACATGCTGGCACGAGCTGGGCTCGGTATTGCTTTCAATGCCAAGCCAGTCGTACGCGATCAAGCAGACACTGCCGTCAACGTTCCTTACCTGGATTCGGTCCTCTTCCTCCTCGGGATTCCGCGGGAGGAGATTGAGTCCGCTGAGCCTTGCCCGGTCGAGTCCGACGACTAGCCGACACTGACGACTAAAGCCTGTCGCATATGTCAGC
>DMNR01000061.1 GCA_003452655.1 Actinomycetota bacterium
CCCTTGAACCAGCGCGCTCTTTTGGGCAGGCAAGGCATCAGCGATTACTTCGTCGATACCCACTGCCGCAGCAACCGCATTGGCCGTTGTCTGGTTGTCGCCGGTGAGGAGCACGCAGCGCAGCCCCAGCGTCTTGAAGTCCGCAACCGCTTGCTGGGCCGACGGACGAATCGTGTCCGCGAGGCCGATGATCCCTATAGGGGCACCATCGGCCACCACGACGACAACCGTCTGGCCCTTCGACTCCAACTCGAGGCACTGCGCGCGCACCTCCTCCGAGATGGCTGTGCCCGCCTCCCCGTGGAACTTCACCCGCCCGACGGCGACGTTACGGCCTTCGACAACACCCTGCGCGCCAAGACCTGGGGTCACCGAGAAGTCCGTGGGGAGCGGCAATCCGGCCAGTTCCTCGTCCGCAGCGGCGACTATGGCTCGACCGATGAGGTGCTCCGACCCTTGTTCGAGGGCGCCTGCGTTGAACAGGACTGCTTCCCTCGTCGAACCGAATAGAGGAATGCACGTGGCCAGTGCCATCCGACCTTCGGTCACAGTCCCCGTTTTGTCGAGGACAATCGTGTCGATCTTTCGGGACGCCTCCAGTGCGTCATAGTCCTTGAAGAAGATTCCCATCTTGGCGGCACGGCCGGACGCCACCATCATCGCTGTTGGAGTTGCAAGCCCCAACGCACACGGGCAAGCAATGATCAACACTGACAACGCCGCGTTGAGCGCAACAGGAAGGGTCGATCCGGTTGCCAGCCAGGCCGCCAGCGTGATCAGCGAGATCGCGAGTACCGCCGGAACAAATATCGATGAGATCCGATCGGCCAGCCGTTGCGCGCCAGCCTTCTCATTTTGGGCGTCCTCAACCAGTCGCAACATCTGGGCGAGCTGCGTGTCCGCACCAACCCTCGTCGCCTCCACGGTGATGAAACCGTCGGCCAGAACCGTTCCGCCGATCACCGAGTCCGACGTGCCAACTTCGACCGGCATTGCTTCACCTGTCATGGCTGACATGTCGATCACCGCACTGCCCGAGACGACTGCGCCATCCGTGGCGATCGTTTCGCCGGGACGCACGATGAACTTCTCCGAGGCCCGCAGCGAACTCGCTGGCACCTGATGTTCAACGCCTTGCTCGTCGAGCAGGGATGCGTACTGCGCACCGACCGCCGCGAGGTCGCGTAGGGCATCACCGGAGCGTTGCTTGGCCCGTGCCTCGAAGTACCGCCCCGCCAGCAGGAACGTCGTGACTCCCACCGCAACATCGAAGTAGAGCGCGACTTGGTCGTACCTGCCGGTCGCAGAGAACATGGAATACAGCGACCAAGCAGTCGCGGACACGATTCCGATCGACACCAGGGTGTCCATCGTCGTGGTGCGGTGTCGGGCCGCATTGATCGCCGCTCGGTAGAACGGCCAGGCAGCCCACGTCACCACCGGCAACGCCAGCAGCAGCATCACCCACTCCCAACCAGCAAACCGGACGTGCGGGAAGAGCGAGAAATACAGCGAGCCATCGCACAGCGGCATGAACAACGCCAGCGAGACGAATAGCCGACGCTTCAGCGATTTCGCGTGATCGTCTGAGGCATGTTCCTGAGCGGTCAATTCGGCCGAAGGACGCGATTCGGTGAGATGTGCCGAATAGCCGGCCGATTTCACCGAATCGACGACATCGTCGACTGAAACCGGACCATTGAGCGTGACGCTGGCCCGTTCCGTCGCGTAGTTGACCACAGCTGTCACGCCATCGAGTTTGTTCAGCTTGCGTTCGATCCGGGCCGAACACGCACCGCACGTCATTCCTTCGACGTCGAACAAGACGTGCACATCGGGCGAGCGATCTGCGGGCGAAACCTCAACCGCGGGCCGCTCAAGCTGGCTCATCTGGAATCCAGCGTTGTGGTGGGATCCATGGGAGCACAGCCGACGACCGAATACCCCGCATCCGTGATTGCCGTCTGTACAACGCTGTCTTCCACTGGCGTCGTGAGTGTGATCGTCAGCCGCGACGCGGCACCTGACACAAGGTCGATCTCGATATTGTTGATCGCATCAAGTTCCTGCAGCTGATTGGTGAGGGAATTGACGCAGCCGCTGCAGCTCAGGCCGGTGACTGAATAGCTAAGTTGTTGATTCATGTGAGTCTCCAAGTTGTGTTGGAGCGCTGCACCTGACGACGCCGATGTCTGCCGCACGTCGCCAGGTGCGAAGCGCTTACTTCATCAGTTGCATTCCGGCGAACATGTACGCCATCGACGCGGCCATGACAGCCATGCTGACGTTCCCGAGGGTCGATCCGTGGCCGAGTGGCACGATGAGCGAACGGTCACCCGGACCGACCGCATTGCCCCGCTCCGGCTTTCCGTCGTTGCACCAACCCACGAGCCAGGCGATCGTCTCAAGCGTGAAGTAGACGACCAGCGCCCAAGTGAATGCCGCGACCCAACTGCTCATGGGTGCCCACATATAAATCATCGCGGCTTGCTGAACAAGCGCGAAAATCCACAGGTAGCTGAAGGGTTTCTTCGCGACGATTCGCGTGATCATCCAGATGATCATCGCGGCGGTGGTGAGAACGAACAGCCACATCCAGACCGTGGACGAGACCCAATTCAAGTTGAACGCCATCATCGCGTACATGTAGATCATTCCGACGAGCATGATGATGTGTGCACTGTGGAACCAGCGATGTTGGCCTCCCATACGAACGAGATGTCCGCAGTGGAAGACCAGGACGGCCACGAGCGCGACGATCCAGATCACGCTGACCCACATAGGCAGGATGTCCACTCCCATGCTCATGGAATCCATGCCATCCATGCCAGACATGTCCGACATTCCGGAGGCACCGGAACTTGCACTCATGCCGGGCATGGGTGCCGTTGAGCTCATCCCCGACATGGAGTCCATGCCAGAGGTTGAGCCCATGCCGGACATCGCGCTGGCGTCTGGAGTTGGAGCAGCAGACGTTGCGTGCTCATGGCCTTCGTGGGTTACCACGATTCCCGAGCCGTCCGTCAAATCGGTCAGTGACATTGGAGGTCACCTGACCGTGGTGCTGTGTGCGTTGTTCGGTATCGATGTTGCTGAATTTGTTGCATTGCAAACCCCAATCGGGATCGGCGAGAAATGCCTAGTGCGGCGCCGCGCTACGCGAGCGCCAGGAAGCCTTAGAAATGGCTCAACGGGCACGCCCCAATGGGCGCACCACGATGCGAATGTCTCTTGCGAAAAGGTTTGCGTCAGACGGCAAAGGCAGGGGGGCCGCGTCGTGCGATGTCGTGCACGAGGTCGGCGCGGAAAGCGTGAGGGAGCGTGTCTCCAACTGGGCGCGTGAAGGTCGCAAAAATCGGACGGGCGGCAGGCAGACGGCCGAGGATCGCGCCGAAGAGCACCCGCAACACCTGCGGCAGGACTCGGTGCAGCGAGAACATCACGCGCTCGCCTTCACGAAGTACCAACGCTGCTGCGAGGCAGGCGACGGCGTGCGCGAGGATCATTCCGAGGGTGAGGGTATGGGCTGAGGACGTCAGCTCGGCGGCTTCGCTCGGCGCTGCTCCGATTGGCATGCCATGCATCAGCGCGTGCGATCCGCGTTCGCTGGATGTCGCGACCAACGTCCCGGCGCCCGTATCCCCGCCGTGTCCAAAGCCGTTGAGGAGCACGTGGCAGACGATTTGTGAACCGGCGACGAATGCGAGCATCGCGGATGTGCGCAGCTCGCGAGAAGTCGCGAACAGCGCGCCGAGCGTCATCAAGACTGACACCAGCAGAATGCCGACGAGCGGAACGGCGCCGCCAGCAAGGGCGTGGGCGACCAACGTGATCCCGACGCACGCGAAGCTGAGGATGAGCGCGCGGCTCACCCAGTTCAGCCCACGCGTCGGATTCAGCACGAGGGCATCCTAACCGCGAACCGTTTCCCTCGCCCTACTACCGCAGATCCCCACCGTGTTGCCCTTTTCGAGCCCGAAACGGGCCGAAAATGGGCAACACGGTGGGGATCTGC
>DMNR01000277.1:0-355 GCA_003452655.1 Actinomycetota bacterium
GTGTTTTCCTGCAAAACGCGACGGACGCAGTCGTCTGGTGGAGCCCCACCCTCATCGCTTCGCGACCAGGGTGGCTCAATACGCCGCGCGGTCCCGATGTTCCCGCAGCGATGCAATGGTTCCCGCTGATCACCTTCGAGTTGGTTCTCGTGGACATGCCTGCCGCGGGCTCGATGCCTCCTGGGATCGGCCACAACTATCTACCGAACATCGGCCCGGCGTGGGTCAGCGTGCTTGCCCCGCCCAACTGGACACCAGCACAGACACAACGACTGCAAGCCGCCTTGGGCGCTGCCTAGGCGCGTGCAGCCTACGGCGTGGTCGACTGTTCAGCCGTCGCAGAATCGGTTGGGGT
>DMNR01000277.1:364-7382 GCA_003452655.1 Actinomycetota bacterium
GTCGGGGTCGGGGTCGGCGTCGGGTCAGGCTTTGGACTAGACGTCACCGGTGGCTTCTTGGCTGGAGTCGACGGCTTCGCCTTATCCTTGGCGGCCTGCTCCTTTTCTTTCTGCTTCGCCTTCGCCTTGGCCTTCTCCTTGGCCTTCATCTTCGCCAGATCGGCATCGGACGGCTTCAACGAACCAAGCGATCCGCCGACTGCGTTGTAGCGGCCGTACATCGGGCCGCGGTCATTCGAGTACAACGAGGCGACGATCTGTTGCTTATACGCGCATACCCATGGAGCCCAACCGCGATCACGGTAGATCGCACCGGCGGCCTTCACATTGATCACAGGGTTGAGCGCCGCGACCTGCGCTGCCCTGGTGTCAGCGAAGCTAACCCCGATGGTCCGCAACGATCCCTGAAGTGTGCCGGCGTCATTGAGTTGGAAGACGCCCCAATCGGTAGTGCCGTCGGGATTGGTATCTCCGACGATCGAGCGCTGACCAGATTCACACTGCGCGACGGCCATGGCGTTGCCGATTTGGTCTTGCGGGAAGTTCTTCTTGACGAGCCGCAGCAACTCCTTCTGCGAGACGACCTTCTTCGCTGCGGGCAAGGGTGCCGCCGAAGCCACAGCCGTGGTTGCCGTCGGCGCGCCTGGTGCCCCTGGCGCAACCGCCTGAGGTGGTCCACCTGGCACCGGGATTCCTGCCGCGAGGACACCGCCAACTGGCCCGCCACCAACTTGCGCGAACCCGGAACTCACAACCGCATCGCGAATTGCTGGACTCACCTCTGTGTCATCGGCTTGAGCCGCAACTGTCGCTGCGAAGGTTGGAACCGCTACGACCACTGCAGCCGCCACCACCGCGCCGCCGACCTTCGCGGCTTTGCCTACTCGACTAAAGGTTGAAGAAACGTTCACGCCTAACTCGCCGACCCCACTCTTCTGCGATTCTCTGCTGAGCGCACCCTCGTCATGGGGCGCGTACTTCCCTGACACCCATCACACGCCACAAACCGGGGTCGTTGCGACTCGACCAACGAATTTGTGGCCCCATGGATCCATTCCAGTGGGCTATTCGTCTGAAGTTAGGAGGAAAGCACTTACGTAGCGTGACGAATTGGGGAACGGAGGGGGAAGTGTCGGTGTCGAGAAGAGCACGACTCGCCTCCTTGGCTGTCTCATTCGCCGGGGTGGGTGCCATCGTGATGGGTGTCACCGCATGTGACCCACCTGACTTTGCGCTGTCCGTGCCATCTGCCTACAAGTCCTATTTCCAGATCGCTGCCAAGCGATGCCCCAATGTCCTAACCCCGGAGAGCCTCGCTGCGCAGGCCTCGGCAGAAAGCGGGTTCAACCCCAGCGCGGTATCACCGGCCGGAGCCCAAGGCCTCATGCAGATCATTCCTGAAGTGTGGGCGACCTACGGAACTGATGCCGATGGCGACGGTCGCGCAAATCCATTCACGGCGGCGGATTCAGTGGCAACGTCTGCGAAGTACAACTGCTACCTGTCGAGCAGAGTCAATGTGATCGACGGCGATCAAACGGAGCTTCGCCTCGCGGCATACAACGCCGGACCTGGCGCAGTCGAGAAGTACGACGGCGTGCCTCCCTACCCGGAAACACAGAACTACATCAAGCGAGTTGCCAAGCGGACTGTTGCCTTCTCTGATGATTTCTCCACTCAGGACTCGGGCAAGCGCACCTAATTCTGAACCAAAACAACCGATTGGCGGCCAAGAGTCGACAACTCGGGCCCAAAGCGAGAAGCTTGTGCCATGAAGAAACTACTGCTTGTCGTTGTCGTCGTTGCCGCTGTCGCTGGCGTGGGAATCCTCATCAGCAAGAAGGCCGGACAAGGCGAAATCGAAGCCTAACCAGAGGTAGTCCTTGTCACTCGGTGCTGATTGCCTCGAGGACGTTCAGGCGTGCAGCCCGGTAGGCAGGTCTTAGCCCAGCTACGACACCTACCAAGGCACCAATAAGTCCCACCACGACCAACTGGTCGATGGGAAGCGCGAACCTGGCAACCTCCTCCTCGACACCCACGGCCTTCATCAGCGCCCAGCCGAGCACTATCCCGAGCACGAGTCCACCGACCGTGCCAAAGATCGCGATGATCACTGACTCCCAGCGAACCATTGAGCGTGCTTGCCCCCTGGTCTGACCAACGGCACGCAGCAGCCCCAACTCGCGAGTTCTTTCATGGATCGACAACGACAAAGTGTTCGCGATACCCATCAGGGCAATAATGATTGCCAAGATCAACAGTACGTAGACGATGTTGAGCAACTGGTCGATCTGACCGGCGGCAGTCTGTACGAATTGATCACGGGTCTCGACCTGCCCAGCACCGTACTTGTCAGCAATCACTTGAATCTGCTGCTGGACTGTTGACTCCGAGGCGCCTGGTTCGAGCCCGATCAGCAGGGTGTTGTAGGACAACTGCCGAACGTGTTTGCCATAGATCGCAGTTGAAATAATCGCGCTTCCAACGAATTCTTCGCCGTCATAGATGGAGCCGACCGTCATGTTCTCCAACGACCCGTCGGCGAAGGCGACGACCACCTTGCTGTCGATACTCAGACCATTCTGATCGGCGGTATCTCGGGAAACCGCGAGCTGACGCGGAGTCAGTGAACTGACCGGTTCACCAGTACCAGGCAGTTCGAGGAGCTGACCGAGTTGCTTTGGCTCCGAGACCGTCACATTGAGTTGTTTGTTATTGGCCAACACGGTGCCACGAGCCAACGAGGCCTGCGTCTGCACCCCCGGAACCTTGGCGATTTCCGTGAACATCTGGGGGCTGAAACCAGAGCCGTTGAAACTCTGCGACGACATGACGAGTTCGCCCTTGAAGGAGCCCGCCACACTGACGTCGATCGAGGTCTTGATTGAGGCCGCAAAGATCGTGAACAGCGTGACGACGCATACGCCAACCAAGAGCGCCGCAGACGTGTTCGCAGTCCGCTTCGGATTACGGACGGCATTTCGGGCAGCCATCCGACCAGAGACACCACGCAGCAATCCGATTGGCGCGCCGAGAATCTTCCCGACCGGGCGCGCCGCAATCGGCGCGAAGATCAGGTACCCGATGAAGGTCAGGGCAGCACCCACAGCGGTCCGTTGCAGCACTAGGGTGGTATTCGGCAAGAGCAAGCTGGCAACAATGCCCAGCCCGAGCAGCATCACTACTAGACCAAGCCATAGTCGAACACGTGACGTACTCGATCGGTCGACTGACACGTCCCGCAGCGCAGCCAACGGTTTCACCCGTGATGCCCGGATCGCCGGGAGGACGCTCGCTGCAACGGTGACGACGACTCCGATGATCAATGAGAAGATCACGGTTCCGGTAGTCACAGTCAAGCCCCCCGCCGGCAAGCCAAACCCGACAGCATCGAGCAGCGACTTCAACCCAGCAGCGAGCAAGATGCCAATTCCGAGGCCGACCACAGAGGCAACCACACCGATCAGCAGCGACTCCAACGTCAGCGACCGCATGATCTGGGCGCGTGAAGCGCCAATTGCACGCAACAGCGCTGACTCGCGAGTTCGCTGAGCCACGATCACTGCAAACGTGTTGTAGATGCTTAAGGTGGCCACGATCAGTGCGATAGCGGCGAACAACAGCAGGAAGGTTCGGAAAGACCCGAGGAAGCCGCTTTCAATTTGCTCCGTCTGATCTGCCGTAAGTTGACTGCCGGTTACCGCGCGGGTCCCCGGCGGGAGCACCGGTTGGACTGCAGCCAATAACTGGTCTTGATCTACGCCGGGCTGACTTTGCAGCGCAATCGCATTGACCATCCCAGGCGACCCGAGAACCTTCTGGGCTTGGGTGAAGGTCAACCCGGCGTACGTCGTCCCACCAAGACTGTCGGCACTGCCGAATGTGGCGATACCCACGATCGTGACCGGAATCAGTTCAGGCGTTCGAAGGGTTGTCTTGTCTCCGATACTCAGCTTTCCGGCCGCCGCTGCACCCTGATCGATGACAACCTGGCCGTCCGCAGTGGGCGGCACCCCCTGAACGATCCGATAGGGATTCAGAGCAGGACTGGCAATCCAGTTTCCGGCCAGCGTTGGGGGTCCTTCGTCGCCGATCGGCTTGCCGTCGGCACCCGTGATCTGACCCGTGCCTTGAATCGTTGGTTCTGCTGCCTGGACTTCGGGAACCGCTGCGAGTGTCTTCGTCAGCGACTCAGGGACAAGCCCTACCTGGGTTCGCCCACCGCTACCGATGGTCTCTGAGCTTTGCACGACAACATCGGTGCCCGCATTCGCCGAGGTGAAGATGTCATCGAACGCTGCGCGCATCGTGTCGGTCAGGACGAGGGTCCCGGCCAGGAAGGCGACACCAAGAACCACGGCCGAGGCCGTTCCGATCAACCGTCGTTTGTGACTCAGCAGGCTCTTGAGAGCAATCCGCCACATGTGGTGCACCTCCCGTCACGGAATAGCCGTGAGTGCACCGTACCTGTCGGCTCGGTGCAGCTCAGACATGCACACTCAGAAGCTGTGGATTAAGCAAGAGATACCCGAGGCCAAGCCGGGGATCTGTTGACTTAGCGTTGCCGTTGCCTCAACTAGTTCCGGTAACCGGGCAGCTCACGGTCAAGCTTGCGGAGAAGGGCGGGCCAGGCAATGTCGCCGCCCATCCCCATCGTCACGGCCTGGATGTTCGCAGCAACCCCGTCGAGGATGGCCTGGTCAATCATCACGAGTTCACCGCCGCCGCTTTGAGCCGCGATTTGGATCTCACAGGCCTTAATCAGGCCGAACATGGTGATAAATGCTTCACCGACCGTTTGACCAACTGTGAGCAACCCGTGATTGCGCAGAATTAGACTCGACGCGTTGCCCATGTCAGCGACCAAGCGTGGCTTCTCCTCATCGCGCAGGGCGATTCCCTCATAGTCGTGATAACCCAGCGAAGCCATCACAATCGAAGCTTGCTGCGAAATCGGCAAGAGGCCCCCAGCTTGAGCCGAGACAGCAACGCCCGCTGCCACGTGTGAGTGCAGCACGCATTGGGCATCTTCGCGAGCAGCGTGAATCGCTGAGTGAATGACGAAGCCTGCAGGGTTAACCGGCCAGGGCGATTCCTGCAACTTGTTCCCGTCAAGATCGATCTTGATCAGGCTGGAGGCGGTGATCTCCTCAAATAGCATTCCGTACGGATTGATCAGGAAGTGGTGATCAGGCCCCGGAATTCGCATGGAAATGTGGGTGAAGACAAGTTCGTCCCACCCGTACAGAGCCATGAGTCGATAACTCGCAGCAAGATCCACTCTGAGGTCATGCTCGATCTGTTCGGCAGATGCACCGGACATTTGACTACCCACTTTCCACTTCGCTTGTTTGGCCACTACCTAAGCAACTGAGCGGATTCGATGTGAGGGCTCACCTGCCAACGGATTCCGCCGATCAGAAGCTAGCCCGCCCTGCGTACCCATGTCCCGCCGACGACGGGCGACTCGCACGGGAATAGCACTTGCCAGTTCATCGTTTGGATGATCAGATTGTTTACTCGTCAACCAATGCAATCGAATGGACGTGAAGTGCAATGCCAGCAGTCACCGTCGACAACATCTTGGCGTTGCCACGCGTCGACATTCCGGACCCATCCGCCACGACACCTCGACCGGTAATCTCAGTAACCACTGCCCCAACCGGCTATGAGGGCGAGGGATTTCCTGTCCGTCGAGCGTTCGCGGGCGTTGAGATTTCAGCGCTCGACCCGTTCATCCACATGGACCAAATGGGCGAAGTGCACTACGCACCGGGTGAACCCAAGGGGACTCCGTGGCATCCGCATCGCGGGTTCGAAACCGTCACCTACATGATCGACGGACAGATGGAGCACTCCGATTCCCACGGCGGGGGTGGCCTCATCACCAACGGTGACACCCAATGGATGACCGCGGGTTCGGGCATCCTGCACATTGAGACTCCCCCGGAGCACTTGGTCGCCAGCGGCGGCCTCTTCCACGGCGTTCAGTTGTGGGTGAATCTGCCAAGGGCAGATAAGTTCCTCGAACCGAAGTACCAGGACATTCGCGCCTCAAATGTGGCGTTGCTGAGTTCCGCTGATGGCGGCGCGCTCATCCGTGTGATCGCCGGCGATATCGACGGCCACGCAGGGCCCGGTTCCACTCATACCCCGATCACGCTGGTCCACGCATCGATCTCACCAGGAGCATCCGTCACGCTCCCGTGGAGGCCGCAATTTAATGCGCTCGTGTACTCACTCGGCGGCAGCGGAACAGTCGGTCCGAATGCTCAGCCACTAAGGGACGGCCAGTTGGCAGTCTTCGGGCACGGCGACACGATCACAATTACCGCCGACGCGAAGCAGGATTCCCGCCACGAGAACCTTGAGGTGTTCATCCTTGGTGGCCAACCGATTCGTGAGCCCGTGGCGATGTACGGACCATTTGTGATGAACAGCAAGCAGGAACTCATCGAGGCATTCGAGGACTTCCAGGCCGGGCGCCTGGGCACGATTCCGACCGCGCACGCGGACGTATCGGGAGCCACCCCCGACGCCTGATTGGAGTGATCCGATGCCCACGTATCAAGCTTCCGATGGTGCTGAAGACGTCGAGGTGACGGCGGCTCGTGAATCGCAGGTCGGAGCCACAACGGTCCGCCGCGCGCTTCCGCAACGGCATCGGCGCACGGTCGGACCTTGGTGCTTCGAGGACCACATGGGACCGACCGAGGTCACTGCGACCAAAGGCCTTGACATTGGACCCCATCCTCACGTGGGCCTGCAGACCGTTACCTGGTTGACCGAGGGTGAAGTGCTGCACAAGGACAGCCTGGGCACTGAGCAGCTGATCAAACCCGGGCAGGTCAACCTGATGACTGCAGGGCGTGGTGTCGTGCATTCCGAGGAGGCGACCGGCTCATATTCCGGACGACTGCAAGGAGTCCAACTGTGGGTCGCTCAACCCGAGCAAACTCGCTGGACTGATCCGGCGTTTGAACACCACCGCGAACTCCCCCAAGTTGAGATCGGT